>NZ_CP018866.1:15000-315000 GCF_002250055.1 Sutcliffiella cohnii | reverse complement strand
TTGCTTCATGTTCACATGAAAGATATTTTATGGTTGATGAAACTATATGGGATAGCTTGAAGTAAACAAGAGCGTTTTGTTACAACTATAATTTCGTTTGTTGCAACGTTTAGAAATGACTTAACTTTAGTCGGAGAAGGTAAGTTTTTTTACTGGCAGCACCGTCAAATTTTATTAGTTTCTCACTTTGGTTTACCTATAAACACAAATGGAATGGAGGGTTTTGAAGATGGGACATACGACTGCCTATTTTTTTATTATTGTATTTGCACTTATTTTATTATTTGTCATATCTTTTTCAATGTTTATACGGAGGATACTAATAAATTCTTCCATACGAGCTAATAATTCCAATGCGATTGCTAAAAAACTTGATAAGCTAATTGAACAGAACGAGAAAATTGTGTCCTTGTTGGAAAAGAAGGATTGAGTTTTCTTTAAGAAGAAGCAAAGCTTTCTCTTGGTGAAAAATTTACTTTAGAAATGCTTCAATGGCTGTTTTTGAAGCATAAAATTAAAAATTTGTTTAAGATTGGGTGTTGGTCATAATGGATAGATTCTTATATCTCTTTGGTATTGTAGTATTTTTCTTTAGTTTTATTTTTTTCGTAATGAATTTTTTTACTGGATATGATGGAACAGCTATAATTTTCTCTGTACTCGCAATGCTTAATGCAAGTATTGCAATCGGTGTTTCTGAAATTTTAACAAGAACTAAAAAATTAAAATGAAATTTTCCTCTTCAGTTATTGTACCAACGAGACAGGTTAGTTTAAGCAAAATCCTAAAAATTATGATGAGGTGTTTGTTTGTGTAATTTTAACTATAATATAGTGACAGATAGATTAATAATAAGGCCATATATCAAAGGAGATTTTTCAAATTGGTTAACCCAATTTAATAATAGATTGCCTTCACAGCACAAATATGATGACGGTAAAATAGATATGAGCATTTGCACTAAAGAATGGTTTGGAGAATTGTTAAATAACCAGCAACAGATGGCTTTGGATGACAAAGTATATGTATTTGGTATATTTCGAATAGAAGATAATGCTCATTTAGGTGCAATAGATTTCTCTACAATTATGAGGGATGATTTTCAATGGGCAAGATTAGGTTATACAATTCATAACCAATTTTGGAGACAAGGTTTTGGAAAGGAAGCTGTAAAAGCAGCAATAATTCTTGCTTTTAATAAGCTAAACTTTCACCGTATAGAAGCACACATTAATCTCGATAATACTCCTTCGATAAAATTAGCCGAAAGTGTTGGAATGCAATTTGAATGTATAAGAAAAGGTTTTATCTATGAATTTGATGAATGGACTGATAACTTAATTTACTATATAAATTCAAAATAATTTTTATTGAAAAACGTATGCTTTAGTACAATAAGCAACACTAATTCCAAAAATGAAAAACGCCCTAAAGCAAAGGGCGTAGTATTCGTTTATTAACCCCTCAATTATTAAGATCAAAAAGACCTGGGGCATGCTCATTTGGCATATCTGGCATTTCCGGAACTGGATAGCCTTGTGGTGGATCAATGACTGCCAACTCTCCGCCATTTCTGCTTGGAGTTGTCCCCTGAAAGATTTCACCAATTCTCGTATCATCTAGGCGGAAGTTGAATTGGGCATTATGGAAGCCCATTTCTACATATTTACGACATTCTGGATATTTGTTTAAATCATAGTTGGGAATCGGAAATAGCTTTCCCCAATCGACACCTAATGTTTCTAATGCTTTAGCAAATGCATTTTGATGGGCATTATCACGTACAATTAAGAAAGCGATTGTTTCCCTTAGCGTTTTATTGCTGCTCATCTCGTAAATTCTCGACTTCTGAAGAACACCGGTCGACTCTAGCACAACATTATTAAGTAAATTTGCCACAAGGTTTCCATGGTCATATACCCATGAACCATTCCATGGGTTGCCTCCTGCATCAACTGGCAGGGAAGCTTTTGCACCCATAATATAATGATGAGGGTTTGCACCAGATTGTATCACATCATCTAATGGAGCCGCATCAGATGCCTGGTTTCCTGGCATATCCCCTCCCGATTCGTTTAAAAGTTGGTTAATTGTCGTTTGAACGAGCTCTACATGACTAAGTTCTTCTAGAAATATTCCTCGGATTAGGTCACGATATTGTTTCGCTTTCCCCCTGAAATTTGCACTTTGGAATGAGAATTGCATCAAAGTTCTCATTTCACCAAATTGCCCTCCAAGTGCTTCCTGAAGAACTTTTGCCGCATGAGGATCTGGTTTATCAGGGACAATCATATTAATTAAATCTTCTTTATAAAAATACATATTATCTACCATCCACCTTTCAATTAATTCTTATTTATATTGCCAAAAAGGAAGGGTTAATATTTCATGAAGATATAGGTAAACGTTATATCTTGATTCAACAGGACAGGTTTGTTGAATTGTCATATACAGACTGGTATGCTGAAAAATGACGTTTTTATGTTTAGGTCTGTTAATTAAGCTGATTGGAGAGTTTATAATGGGAAATACAGATAAGTTTGAAATGATAGCTAATAAATATGACACACCTGAAAGAATCGAAATTGCAAAGGTATGCTCAGATGCCATCCGCAATCATTTAGTTGACGCTAAAAGTAAATCTGCAATCGATTTTGGGTGTGGAACTGGGCTTGTCGGAATGAATTTGTTAAACGAGTTTCATTCTGTACTTTTTCTTGATTCGTCACAAAATATGATCAATGAAATAGAACAAAAAATAGCTGATTTTAATATTCATAATGCAGAAACACTCTGCTTTGATATTGAAAAGGAAAGACCGACTGATTTACAAGCCGACTATATATTTATGGGTCAGGTCCTACTTCATATTCCTGATGTTGAATTTGTTTTATCAAGACTGTTTGATGTTCTGAATGAAGGTGGACATCTACTAATAGTGGATTTTAATAAAAATGAAAAAGTAGTTTCAGATATTGTTCATAACGGATTTAATCCAGAAGAGTTAACTGACATGATGACTAAAATCGGGTACAAAGACATTCAATTCAAAACTTTTTATTCTGGAGATAAACTATTCATGGGACAAGATGCATCTATGTTTATTCTTGATGCAAAAAAGGGACATCGGTAAAGAATAAAATTTACGGTTAAAAACAACACAGCGAACGAGTAAAGGAGTTAGTGTTGAAATAACAGAGAGCGTTTCTTCAAGAAGGAGAAATGCTTTTTTTGTGGAAGTTATTGTACTAACTGGGAGAAGAGTTAAAATAGGGGGCGTAAATTTATGAAAAGAACCGTAATTGGCGGATTTATAATGTTAGGTGGATTATTAACCACATTAACAATTATTTTATGTGGAACTATATATGCAATTCATATTACGGCATGGTCTGGTAAATCAAAGTTATGGCATGCAATCTTTGGAGCGAAACAATTTGGAAATGAAGTTGTACAGTCATTGTTCTTAGGATTTCCATTCATTTTAGGAGTGATTTTTACACTTATAGGTCTAGTTATTTTAGGAATCGAATATTATAAAACTATCGAAAAGCAAGGTTAAGTAAATTTTTTGGTTCCAACTAAATTTACCTAATAGATTAACATTTTTTACTGTTCAACTCACGGGGCATGTTAGTGAAACGAAGAAAAAAAGTGAATGCGAATAGAATTATGTAAGATAATCAATATGAGGCGTGATTTTTAATGGTGAAAACCGATTTGTATGAAGCCTGTAAAATAAAAGCGTTTATTCTTGTAGAAAATCGGCTGATTTTACTGATGTTTATTGCATTCATGACGGGTTGTTCAATAGAAAATTTTGACCCAAAACCTCCTCACACAACAGGGTATATTCTCGAAGTAGATGGGAAAGGTTTATTGGTTGCAGAACGTATATCTTCTAAAGAATTTGATGAAATAAAAGATATTCCAATTGAAGAGTTGATGGATAGAAACCTCACCTTAATTTATATAACTTACGATGATGTTAAAGGGTTTAAAGTAGGTAATGAGATCGACATTTGGTTGGATGGCGAAGAGATTGAAGCAAGTTATCCAGGTAAAGCCAAGGCGGTGAAAATTGAGTTAAGAAAGTGAATTTCAAAAAACAAATGGAACCTCCAAATTCGCGGAAGTTCCATTTGTTAATTTTTATTTAAATACCGGCTCTTTAAATTGCTCTAATTTTTCTAATGACGTTTTTTCTACATCTTCATGTAAGCTATTGCCGTGTGAATCCATTGTTACAACGGCTGTGAAGTCTTCTACATTTAAATGCCACATTGCTTCTGGAATACCGAATTTCATTAAGTCGACTCCGTCTACTCCTTTAATACAATCTGCATAATATTGTGCCGCTCCACCGATTGCATTTAAGTATACGCCACCGTGTTCTTTTAAGGCCGCTAAAGTTTTTGCACCCATTCCACCTTTACCGATAACGGCACGGACACCGAATTTCTTCATGATATCTCCTTGGTAAGGTTCTTCACGAATACTTGTCGTTGGGCCAGCTGCTTTTACGTGCCAATTTCCATCTTCGTCTTTCATCATAACTGGTCCACAGTGGTAAATGATTTGACCATTTAAATCAACAGGTGCGTCGTTATCCATTAAATATTTATGAATCGCGTCACGGCCAGTGTACATTCTACCTGTAATGCGTACCACGTCCCCTACTTTAAGCTCACGAATTTGTTCTTCTGTAATTGGAGCCGTTAACACCACTTCACGTGAATCATTCTTTTCAGTAGCCTCTTCCACTTGCTCATCTTTAAAGTCAATCATGTCGCCATCTTGGTATAACCACTCCATAATTTCGCCTGTTTCCGGATTAATTTTCATCCCTAAGCGACGGAATGCCCAACAGTTATAAGCAACAGATACGAAAAAGCTTGCTGGAATACGGTTCATGACGCCAACTTTACAGCCTAGTAACGTCGTTTCTCCACCGAAGCCCATTGTTCCAATTCCTAGTTTGTTTGCATTTTCCATTACGTACTCTTCTAATTGACGAAGCTCTTCTACTGGATTTATGTCATCGTTACTGCGGAATAATTGTTCTTTCGCAAGCTCGTAACCAGATGTACGGTCTCCACCAATTCCAACTCCGATGAACCCAGCACTACAGCCTTGTCCTTGTGCTTGATAGACAGAGTGCATAATACATTTGCGAATGCCGTCTAAGTCACGACCAGCACGGCCAAGTCCTTCTAGCTCAGTCGGTAAGCTATATTGAATGTTTTTATTTTCACAACCGCCACCTTTTAAAATAAGGCGCGCATCGATGTAATCTTCTTCCCATTGTTCAAACTTTATCACAGGAGTTCCTGGTCCTAAGTTATCTCCACTGTTATCTCCTGTTAAAGAGTCAACAGAGTTTGGACGTAGTTTCCCATGTTTTGTTGCTTCTGCCATTGCTTTATAAATAGCGTCTTTTATTTTTAATTGGTTTACGCCAACTGGAGTTTTAATTTTGAAAGTTGGTAAACCTGTATCCTGACAAATTGGTGATACGTTTTCGTCAGCCATTTTAATATTATTTGTGATCGTCGCTAGTGACATTGCAGCGCGCGTTCCAGCACTTTCGCTCAACTTTGCTTTTGCAATCGCACGACGAACATCTTTCGGTAATTTCGTGGACGTTTCAACAACTAGCTCATACAAGCTGTCTAATATTTTTTCCATTTTAAAAATTCCTCTCCTATCCCCGTATATAGTGAGTATTTTATATATAAATAATTGTACAATAATTATTATACTGCTTATTTGGAATTGTTGAAAGGAATTTGTAACCGTCAACAATTTACTGTGTTGGTTGCCTTCTCTTTTATTCCATTGGGGTCTTTTTATCGGCCAACTGGACTCTGTTTTGTGCCAACTGAATCGCTTTTTCGGCCAACCGTAGTTCCTTTCCCGCCAAATGAATCATCTTTCGGCCAACTGGAAGTCCTTTCCCGCCAAGTGAATCATCTTTCGGCCAACTGGAAGTCCTTTCCCGCCAAGTGAACCAACTTTTCGGCCAACTGGAAGCCCTTTCCCGCCAACTGAATCGCTTTTTCGGCCAACTGCAAGTCCTTTCCCGCCAAGTGAACCAACTTTTCGGCCAACTGGAAGCCCTTTCCCGCCAACTGAATCGCTTTTTCGGCCAACTGCAAGTCCTTTTCCGCCAACCGAATCGCTTTTCGGCCAACTGCAAGTCCTTTTGCGCCAACTGAATCACTTTTTCGGCCAACTGCTCTACCTTTCGCACTAACAAATCCACTTTGGTCAACCCGACAGTCTCCAGCCTCCTTTTTATGCCATTGATCTTCATTAATACTCACCATACTTACCACACCAATAAAAATAAAAAAAGTCCAAAAGTCAGCCGCTACTGATTTTTGGACAGTCCCTAAGTTTACCACTCTTTTTTAAATTGGTTATACTTCACTTCTAAATCATCTAACATTTCAATTAATCGATCGATGTCCTCTACCTCAGTTGATTCAGGATCCATTGAGTCGATTACCTCTAGGAACATATTTAGTCGATTTTTTAAGTATGATACTTGATCGTCTTTGTTATGTGTTGCCTTACCCATTGTTTTGACCGCTCCTTTCTTTCTTAGTTTATAGTACTGAAACCGCGTGTTCGTTGCAAGTACTCGCAAAATTCACGGTCTAATTTGCTCGCTTTCGTGATACAATGAAGAGTAATTTTGTTTTAGAAGGAGTTTTATATAAATGAAAACGAAAGCACCTTTACAAGCTATTACTCCAAGCTTTGATCCTTGGGAAGCTTATTTAGATGTAGAACAATATGGCAAAATGACACTAACGAACGTTGAATTTACGACTACTACTATTTGTAACATGCGTTGTGAGCATTGTGCAGTTGGTTATACGTTACAGCCGAAAGACCCTGATGCACTTCCGTTAGAGTTGTTAATACGCCGATTAGAGGAAATTCCTCACCTGCGTTCTATTAGTATAACGGGTGGAGAACCGATGCTCTCTAAAAAATCCGTTACTGATTACGTCGTGCCTCTGTTAAAGTATGCCCATGAAAGAGGGGTTCGCACTCAAATAAACTCAAATTTAACGTTAGATCTTGCTCGTTACGAACTAATCGTTCCTTACCTTGACGTTTTGCATATTTCTCATAACTGGGGAACTATCGATGATTTCGTCGAAGGTGGTTTCGCGATGATGGAGAGAAAACCTTCCTATGAACAGCGGGCGAAATACTTCCAAAGAATGATTGATAACTCGAAAGCATTAACAAAAGCTGGAGTTATTGTTTCCGCCGAAACGATGTTGAATAAGCGAACACTTCCTCATATCGAAAACATTCATAAGCAAATCGTGGAAGAAATGAATTGTCAACGTCATGAGGTTCACCCTATGTACCCAAGTGACTTTGCTAGCAACTTAGAAGTTCTTTCATTAGAAGAAATGCGCGACGCTATCCATCGTTTATTAGACATTCGCGACGAAAATGTGTGGATGTTATTTGGTACGTTGCCGTTTTATGCTTGTAGCTCTAACGAGGAAGATTTAGCTCTATTGAAAAAACTGTACGCAGCGAAAAACGTGACGGTTCGTAATGACCCGGACGGTCGCTCAAGACTTAACGTGAACATTTTTAACGGGGACATTATCGTCACTGACTTTGGTGATACACCAGCGCTTGGTAATATCCAAACTACTTCTCTTCCTGAAGCTTATAACAAATGGAATGAAAGTAAAATTGCCAAACAACTAAGCTGCCATTGTCCAGCTGTTCAATGTTTAGGTCCGAATATTTTAGTAAAAAATGCATATTATCCAAACGAAGATTTTTCTACAAAGAGTGCAGTTTTATCAAAATAAAAATAGAGTCTTTCAACCTTTTTTCCGGGTTGGAAGACTCTTTTTCTTATCTTGGTCGGTCGCTTGCAGCAAAAATGAATGATGCGTGATCTTGGATAGGAATCCATGCACCAATTCCTTGAGAAGTTACATTTTTCACAACAATTGCTTTTTTACTACCTTTTAGCTCTAAATAGACTTCCCCATATGTTACTTTTCCTTTTTCATTTACAGCTGGAGAATACGCATATAAATAGCCAAGTTTATTAACGGGAACGTTATACACCTGGTCTTTTTTCGTGCCTGCTCCAATAATTGTGCTGAAGGATAATGGTAACTTCGTTTTTTCCATCGCTTTTAACATCATCATTTGTTTCACTTCGCCATCGCTTGCGACTTTAGAGGTTAAACCGCCTTTAATATGCTTTTGTGCTTCTTGACGATATTTCATTTGAACCGGTGCTTTTCCACCGCGATTATCAATGTAGTTCGTGTTGATTTTTTGGTATTCCCAGTTTACGTTCGTTTCTGCCGAATCGTAATAGAGCGGCCATTGTCCTAAATAAATGGTTGCTCGGTACCCTAACGCTACAGGCGAAGGAGAAATATTTGATTCGTTTAACATTTTAATGAGCTGTGGATTTTCAATTTTCACGTTAGAAGAATCAATTAGTTCTTGTGTTAATTCACTAGGCTGTAAATACGGAATATCCTCCGTTGGGTTTGGGTACGTATTTTCTTTTGAAATATCGAGCACGGAGCTTGGTATTTGAACTTTTCCTTGCTGCTTATCTTCTTGCCCTTTCTCTGCCGAATGAGCTGAAGGAGCGATAATAAACATTAACATAAAAACGAGCATTACTTTGAAGAGTCTCACGTTGCTAAACTCCTTTCACTAGCCTTTTTATTTTGTTTGCTTTTATTTTTTTCGAATAGAAGGAATATTATCCACGTTCGGCATAAAAAATTAGTTGGAGGAAAGTAGTCTAGTGTATTTTGCAAAACTACTCTTGGGGTTAGACTTTCTTTTTCTAGATAAATTTCACTTTCTGTTTAACTCAACTGGGGTTCTGTTCAACAACCTGGGTTTTTCAACATCCGCTCCGTTCTGGACAACTGCTTCAAATTTGAAGTTACATCTCCCAGCCCATTTCACTTTCTGTTCAACTCAACTGGATTTCTGTTCAACAACTTGAGGCTTCTGTTCAACATCCGATCCGTTCTAGACAACTGCTCCAAATTTGGAGATACAGTACCCAACCGATTTCACTTTCTGTTCAACTCAACAGTATTTCTGTCCAACAACTTGGCGGTTCTGGTCAACATCCGCTCCGTTCTGGACAACTGCTTCTAATTTGAAGTTACATCTCCCAGCCCATTTCACTTTCTGTTCAACTCAACATGATTTCTGTTCAACAACTTGGGAATTCTGTTCAACATGCGCTCCATTCTGGACAACTACTTCATGTTCGGAGTTACAGCTCCCAGCCGATTTCTCTTTCTGTTCAACTCAACAGCATTTCTGTACAACAACTTGAGGGTTCTGTTCAACATGCCCTCCGTTCTGAACAACTACTCCTACTCAAACACAAAAAAGACCATATAAAAATATGGCCGCATATATGGAATATTTAATTAGTTTTCACCTGGGAAAAGGACGGCTAAAACAATAACATCCTTTTCTACCAATTTGTAATAGACTCTAAATTTCTTTACTACAACTCTTGAGATACCTTATATTTACCATATTCTTCTGTATACAATTTACCTATTACATTATTTTGCAGTAGTTCTTCGGTTTCTAAGATAAACTGAGAAATAAAATCAAGCGTTTCTTCTGGTGTAAACCTTTCACTTCTAAACGAAGTTAGTTTTTCCTTAACAGCAGGGGACCAAATAATATTTCGACCAATCATTACATAAAATCCTTTTTAGTAAGTGATTTTAATAACTCTGTCGTAGTCATACCACGCCCATTTTCGTACTGTTCCATACTCTCCTTTAACATAAGCTCGAGTTCAGGATTTTCTTCTGATTCAACCTTTATGGTTTTTTTATCTTCTTCTTGTAGGACAAGAGTAAATTTCCCTTTACCTGGAATAGAAAACTGAAATACAGAATTTTCACTATTCATATTAGCAATATGATTCATCAGTTCTTCGGAAGAATGTATTTTCCCCATAAAAATCACCACCATTATAATTCTTTCTATTATAATAACATATTGATTTCATGTAATATACTACAGATTATCCCCAAAGCGCTCTGTTTCACTGCTTAATATGCAAAAATAAAACACGAGAGATCCTCACCCCTCGTGCATCCATTTCCCATATAGTTTTTCCATTGTCGGAAAGAACAATTGAATGATTGGTCCTACTCCAAACGTAACGATAATAGTCCCTAATCCAATTGGGCCGCCGAAGATTAAAGCAAGTACTAGTGCAATTAATTCGCCTGTCATTTTTGCTGTCATTAGCTTAAATCCAAGTCGGTCTTGTAGTGCCAACATTAAGTTATCGATTGGGATAACTGGGAATTTCGCCTGTAAATACGTTGCAATTCCAAGGCTCAGTAACGTCATACCGGCAAGTAAAACGAGCAATTTGAATAGGAAGCCCGTTGGTTCTAAGTTGGACAACATATATAGCCAAAAATCAATAAACGATCCGACTAAAAAGATCGTAATGACTGCTAAATAATCAGGTTTATGTTTTCTTAAGAAAGCATTAACTACAATTAAAATAATACCTACGATAAATACCCAACTACCAACCGTTAGGCCGATTCTAATTGAGAGACCAACGTTTAACGCGTCCCACGCTCCTGCACCTAAATCTGACACAATCGTTAAACTAACGCCAAACGATAAAATGAGTAATCCTATTAAGTAAAAAACAGCTCTTTTTAACATGTGTATCTCCTTCTTGTTATACCTTGTCCTACTATTGTAAACAAAAAATATCTCATTTATGAAAAAAACTTTAAATTTATCAGAATATTTACAACTGTCCAACTATATAGTATAGTATACTTAAAGTGAGGGAGGGATATAGAGTAACTACAACCTTGAAAGGAGGTAGCATTACTCCGAACATCAGTTAACCTTTTAAAAGTTAAGTTCCTACTATCCTTCAGTGTAATACTTAAGAAATTTAATTTTTCACATTGTCCTATGTTCTTGAAGACTCTAGCGGCTTCCCCCCGCGGAGTCTTTTCTTTTTTTTGAAACTTAATTTATTCTACTATTTCAAATGATTCCGTTACTTCGATGCTATTGATAACAGATTGGACCATTGGACAGTTTTTTCGAGCAAGTTCCATTGCTTGCTCTACATGTTTTTCAGGCAAATTCTCACCTTTAATAATATAGTGCAAGTGGATTTTTTCAAGTCGATTTGCCTCCTGCTCGTTTCGTTCCACCTTTGTATGTATATGCATATCTTTTACGGTTAGACGCTTTTTTTGAAGTATTTTTCGCAAGACCCCTCCGCTACATACTGCAATGGATGAAACCATTAACTGGTATGGTCGAAAGCCGAACTGCTCATCACCTGATACGTGAAGTTCCCCATAAGGTAAATCAGCCAAGAATCCTCCGTCTTTCATTTTAAATTCCATCATTATCCCTCCTATTCTCTCTTCATTCAATTATATTACAATTACTTTTTAGTTACTTCTTTCTAGCTTGAACTAATTGATGAAAAACTCTTGTTTTGTCTACATTTTACAGTTAACATCTATTATGGTGTAAAGATAATATTATATCTTAATTAACAGCATAATTCTACAATTGTCGACAACAGGCAATTTCGTATATGTAGGAGGGTTTTATGAATCGGTTTCGGTTTTGGATTTTAGTTAGTATTGTTGCAATATCCGGTTTTAGTCAAGGGATGCTACTGCCACTTATTGCGATTATTTTTGAAAATGCAGGCGTATCTTCCTTTTTAAACGGAGTAAATGCAACTGCTTTATATATTGGAGTACTTCTCGCTTCTCCTTTTATGGAACAACCTTTACGGAAGTACGGTTATAAACCAGTCATTATTATTGGTGGCTTGCTCGTATTTCTTTCTCTTGCGATGTTTCCACTCTGGAAAACGTTTTGGTTTTGGTTCGTGTTACGACTATTAATTGGAATCGGTGATCACGCCCTCCATTTCGCAACGCAAACTTGGATTACTGCTTTTTCACCCGAACATCGCCGTGGTAGAAACATCTCTCTTTATGGGCTTTTCTTCGGAATAGGATTTGCTGCTGGGCCGTTAATGACTCCTTTAGTACAAATTAATGAGGCATTACCGTTTATCGTCTCGTCTGTTCTTTGTTTAATCGGTTGGGCGTTTGTATTCTTCCTGCACAACGATTATCCAGAACAAGATATTCAGATGAACTCGTTTTTCCATACGTTGAAAAGGTTTAAACTAGCATGGAAATATGGATGGATCGCGTTTCTTCCCCCGCTCACGTATGGGTTTTTAGAAGCTTCATTGAATGGTAGTTTTCCAGTTTATGCGCTCCGAATAGGGTTCGAAGTAAGCAATGTTTCCATTATATTAGCTGCCTTTGCAATTGGAGGAATTGTTTTTCAGCTGCCACTCGGGATGTTAAGTGATAAATGGGGACGGAAAAACATTCTTGTCGCTGTATTCCTTTTAGGATTTATCACCTTTACAACAGCGGGATTTTTAGAAGGCTACTTTTTCGGTCTTGCCATTACTATCTTTCTAGCCGGTATGTTTGTTGGCTCGACTTTTTCATTAGGGATAGCATACATGACCGATCTTATGCCTAAAAACTTATTACCAACCGGAAATTTAATGTGTGGGATCTTTTTCAGTTTTGGAAGCTTACTAGGTCCTATTCTCGGTGGATTGTTCATTCAACTGTTTGAAGGAATTAGTTTCTTTACCATTATTAGTACGTTATTTTTAGTCATCACTATACTTCTCATCACAAAAGGAAAAAAATCTTTAGTTGGGAAAACGGCTTAAAAGTAGTGACATAACGAGCTGTTGTTGTTTATAATAAAGGTAACTAAAAAATTAAATAATCTAAAAAAGAAAAGCTATAATGCTGCTATCGTAACCCGATGGCAGCTTTCGTCGTTTTATAGGGGAAGTGACGTTGATAATCATTAGCAAGAAGAAAAGCGGAGGTAGGTCGTTGGGTTTTTATAAAATAAAAAATAACTAGCTTTTTCCCTTGACTTAATTTATAATAATTACTATATTATAATTATTATAAATAAGAACATCACTGTAAAATACAATCTATTAATCTTATACTAAGGAGCGTGGAAAAGGATGAATGCTGAAACGAAGCAAATGACTACACCTATTGCGATGAACAATGAAGAAAAAGTTAGCTTAATAGAAAAAGGGAAACAACATATTGAATTACTATTTGCCATTATTTCAGGTGTACTTATTTTAGTTGGTTGGTTATTAATGAACGTTGAGCTTACAGCCGTTTCCGTACCTATATTTATTTTAGCTTATGTTATTGGTGGCTTCTTCAAAGCGAAGGAAGGCATTGAAGATACCATTGCAGAAAAAGAATTGAATGTTGAAATGTTGATGATCTTTGCGGCGATTGGTGCTGCTATTATCGGGTATTGGATGGAAGGAGCTATCCTCATTTTCATTTTTGCATTAAGTGGTGCACTAGAAACGTACACGATGAACCGAAGCAATCGTGAAATATCTGCGCTAATGGACATTCAACCTGAAGAAGCATTGCGTATTGTTGGTGGCCGTGAAGAAAAAGTTCACATCTCTGAATTACAAATTGGCGATACGATTTTAGTAAAGCCTGGTGAGAGAATTCCAGCTGATGGCGCGATCCTTCAAGGAACTTCAAACATTGATGAAGCTGCTATTACGGGAGAGTCGATGCCACAAAGTAAAAAAGAACAAGATATTGTTTATGCAGGAACGATGAATTTAAATGGTTCGATTACAGTGGAAGTAAAAAAACGAGCAAATGAAACGCTTTTCCAAAAAATCATAAACCTTGTCCAAAACGCTCAAAGTGAAAAATCCCCTTCTCAACAGTTTATTGAACGTTTTGAAGGTCCTTACGTAAAAATCGTTCTAATCGTTGTCGGACTTATGATGTTTTTACCTGTTCTACTTCTAGGTTGGAGCTGGAACGAAACGTTTTATCGCGCGATGATATTACTCGTTGTTGCCTCACCGTGTGCCTTAGTTGCATCTGTTATGCCAGCAACTCTTTCAGCTATCTCTAACGGTGCTAGAAAAGGTATTTTGTTCAAAGGTGGCGTTCACTTAGAGAACTTAAGTAACCTACAAGCGATTGCTTTTGATAAAACTGGAACGTTAACGAAAGGGAAGCCTGAAGTTACCGATGTTATTGTTCGGGACGATTGGACAAAAGAAGATTTCCTATACACGGTTGGCTCGATTGAAAGCCATTCAAACCATCCGTTAGCACAAGCGATTACGGCGTATGCGAAAAAAAACAGCACGAAACCGTTACAACGTCCAGACCAACTAGAAGATAAGGCTGGTTGGGGAATTGTCGGAACTATAAACAATAAAACGATATTAATCGGAAAAGCTGATTTTGTTGGTAGAGATGAAGCGCTAAAATTTGCAGATACGTCAGCATTTGCCCAAGAAGGAAAAACAGTCGTATTCGCAAAAGATGATCAAGGAATTTGTGGTGTGCTTGCTTTAAAAGATATTGTCCGCCAAGAAACAGCTGCAGCCATTAAACAGCTTACTTCTTTAAATGTTCAAGCTATTATGTTAACAGGTGATAGCAAAACAACAGCTAGTGCGATTGCAAAAGAAGCAGCCATTACTAACTATATTGCGGAATGTTTGCCAGAAGAAAAAGTGAGTTCTATTAAAGATTTAAAACAAAAATTTGCAGCAGTTGGGATGGTTGGTGACGGTATTAATGACGCACCTGCACTTGCAACTGCAAACGTCGGAATTGCAATGGGTGAAGGTACCGATGTTGCATTAGAAACAGCGGACGTTGTATTAATGAAGAACGATCTAAATAAAATCGCGGAAGCCATTGAATTATCGAAACGAATGAACCGGATTATTAAACAAAATGTTATTTTCTCCATTACCGTTATTATGTTACTTATTGCTTCTAACTTTTTACAAATTATTGACTTACCTTTCGGTGTGATCGGTCACGAAGGAAGCACGATACTCGTTATTTTAAACGGTTTAAGACTGTTAAAATAACGTAAGCAAAACAAAAAAGCTCGAAAAATAAATTAAAGGACGGGGTTATTCTAAAAGTCAGTCTTTACTGACTCTTAGAACAACCCCGTCCTTTCTTATTCAACTAACGATTGTTTAGTCCTGATTAAACCATAACGGATCTTTGTCATCGACATCGCCATTATAATTGATTAGAATCTCATCGCCCTTTTTAATATTTGTGAATGCATAGAATTCAAATGTATGATTTCTAAAATTAATTTCATAATTTGCATTAGGTTCATAAGAATGGTTAAATAACATTCCATATCCTAGAAGGATTGCTGAATGGTTTTCCCCATACTCAAAAGCGTAATCAGCGAGATTTGTTTTCTCGATATGTTGATGCTGGTCGTTCGGATAAGAAAGTACAGGCGCTTCATGTATAAGCTCTCCTTTTTTAATATCACGTGTAGCAAATACCCCTCTATTGAATTCCCCATCACTAACTGAAGATGTTTTTACTTCAATCATGTTGTTCACCTACTCATTTTTAAGAATTTATCTTTCTAACTATAACATTAATTTTAACATGGGACTCTAAAATGATACTTTTAAACCATCGTAACCTTTCAAAAAATCACCATAAAGAATAGGATAAACAGTATTAAAGTATACTATCTATCCTATATGTAAATATTAGCACTTTTTTGCGTATTTTAACTCTCTTTTTTGCGATACCTTTCTCTCACGAAAAAGAATAACGTCATTACAATAGCTATTAGTGTAATCGATACTAAACCTTTTTCTGCCGATATTATAGGAGATGCTTCTTTCGATTGAGCCGTCTCAATTGGAAAAATTCCGCCATCAATTCCCCCACGCTCACCCGGCTTTAATTTTTTCACATTTTCTAGTAGCTTCTCACCGAAATCTTTAGCATCTACATCACTATACGTCGTAAATTCAGACGGTTCTGGAACCTTCATCATATACTCTTTTCCATTCACAGTTTCGTAAAGTATGTAATATTTATTTCCGATTACGATTAGTAGAGGATCTATTATCGAGGTTAACTTTTCTACTGAATGGATCATGCTTATAAGATTTTTTGCGTCGCCTCCAAATGAAACGGCACTATAGTCACCGTTAGCATCTTTCGCTACCCTTAGTATAGAAGACACATCATTACTAGAAGTAACGAAAAACTCCCACTCGTCCGTCGCAATTGTAGCTTCTCTTATTTTTTTATATTTTTTACTTTCTAGCACATCAAAATCTAATTGAAAAATTTCTACTCCAAAAGCTATTTTTGCCTCGTTTAGCTGTTGAACGCTTTCGTATCCGTAGCCAGCATACTCATGGGCAACGACGCGCTTAAACGTTTCTAGCCCTTCATTTGCCGCTTCTAGTAGTTCTTCGGATTGGTCGGAAGCTTTCGCAACATGTAAACTAAGCGACATTAAAATAACTAACATACTACCTATCCATTTCATTAAATTACTCCCTCCTATCTAACGTTATATAAAGTACCATCCCAATGTCTTGACTTCGATGTTCCGCCACGAAAATCGTTGAACGCCATGGAATATCTAGTTCCATTAGCTGGATCCATGTAGGAAACATAATTAGTTCCTGATTCTGTTACGTATCCTCTTATGACAACGGCATGCCCACCCGTTCGATTTCCGGAGCTGTACCATGATAGCCCCGCATAAATGGGACGATTATTGTTTACTTGGTTGACAACTTCGGTAAAGCTGATCGCACTAGTAGATTGTGAACTACTAACACCCCAATTTAATAACCCTGACCTCACTTCTCTGTCTGTTGCTGATTGGTTCGCTGTTGACCCTTTTACAGTTCGAGCAAAACTAGACTGATTGATGTTTTTTCCTTTATACCCTAATATCGATACACCTGAAGCTGACCAGCACCAAAGTGATTGTTCCTGTTTAACATTCGGTACAGCTAAAAACTTAGAAGAGATATTGGCTTTTACTTCTATTGTCGTAACGATAAGTAGAAAGGTTACAAAGACGATTATTTTATTCTTCACATACATTCCCTCCATTTCATTTCCACTTATATAAAATTTTTCCGTAATATGTAAGCAAAGTCAACATTCTTTTGGGAATAATACGAATATTCATACCCTTACAACAGCAACAAAAAAACGCGTCATAGAGGCGTAAAGCTCTACAACGCGTTTTTCACTATTTAATGATATCCGTTTTGGCCATTAGCACTTCCGGACGTTTTATTTTTTGGTTTTTGGTTTTTATTTTGTTTCGTACCGCCGTCTTTTTTCGTATGCTTTGCCATGAAAAAAACCTCCATTTAACATGTTGTGGTCTTTCTCTTATATCGTTCCCTCATGTCATGTAAAATTGACAGGTAATTTCTTCACGACTTTCTAATAATTCTTTCATGATGAATTTTTAACAATAGAGCATTAATTTCTCCACCTATAATAATGAGCAAGCCTGAAATGTAAAACCAAATAAGTAGGACGATTATTCCACCGAGTCCACCGTACATCGCGGAATAATTACCAAAATTGCTAACATAGTATCCAAAAAGGTAAGAAACTGCCATCCAGCCTATCGTCGTAAACAAAGCTCCTACTAGCACATGGCGAAGTTGTAGCTTCACATTAGGTGCAACGAAATACAGTGCGATAAACACAAAGAAAAGAATAATCGCGCTCACTACTAGACGAGTGGCTTCCCAAAACGTTAAAAATTCCTGCGATAAGCCGAAATGAGAGAAAATAAACAAACCGATCTCTTTCCCGAAAACCGGAAGTAACAAGGCAACGATAATAATGAACACCATGGCAAAAGTTAATAGTACTGCCATTCCTCTTGCGATAAGGAAGGGGCGGCCTTCGTCAACATCGTATGCACGATTAAATGAACGTACGATGGCGTTTATGCCGTTTGAGGCAGCCCAAATTGCTCCGATTAAACCGAACGATAATAGTCCGCCTCGTTGTTCGTTCATGATTTGTCCTAAGTTGACTTCAATAATTCGCATTGTGTCCCCTGGTGCGTATTGGCGGATGACGTTTAATACGTCTGCTTGAGAAATTGGAAGGTAGGCGATTAATGTTAGTAAAAAGATTAAGAAAGGAAACAGGGATAGGATGAAAAAGTAGGATAGTTCTGCCGCTCTTCCTAATGCTTCGTCTGTGTCTAAACGAAAGAGGATCGTTTTTGCGAAAGAAAAAATGTTCATCGTTTTGTCTCCTTTCGTTTTGTTTTCTACCTTAATATTGAGTATAAAGCTAGTCCGTTCCTCTTCGCTACGGGAACTTGCTTTCCGCGGGGAGGGAGTCGAGCCTCCTCGGCTTCGCCTGTGGGGTCTCGACCTTCCCTCTATCTCCCGCAGGAGTCAAGTTCCCTCCGCTCCGATCCACTCATGGTTTCAAACTTTAATGCTTAAACCTCTACGACCACTCAAACTCTAATTAGGTCATATACCTTACTTATCCATTTTGTCTACTCGTTTGGAGATAACTTCGCTAGTATCTTTTACGATTTCAACGATTTTTGGAGTAGTTTCTTTTAGTTCGTCCATTTTTCCTTTTAAATATTCAAGGTCGTCTGAAACGTCTTCAACTGCTTCTTTAATGTTGTGAAATTTGTCTCGAACTGACTGAGTGACTTCGTCTGGATGTTGAATAACATATTTCATTTTTTGCCCATATCTTTTGGAATTATGTATAACCGTTTCTCTCGTTTCGCGGTCTAATAGCGAGATTGCTGCTCCGACTACTGCTCCAATTAACATACCTTCTAATAGTTTGTTCCGATTACTCATTTATGTTTCTCTCCCTTAAAGTTGCTTTTCTTCTTTTATTTTTTGTAGTAGATTCCGACATCCTTTTCCCACTAACTCATATGTTTCCTCAAAATTACCTGTATAATATGGATCTGGTACATCTAGTATTTCACTTTCCGGAACAAAATCGAGCAGTCTTCCGATAAAACCTGTTTTCGTGTAACCAGCCAATTTACGAAGGTTTCCTAAATTTTCTGCGTCCATCGCAATTACGTAATCAAAAGCAGTTACATCTTCCGTTTGAACTTGGCGTGCTTTCATTCCTTCAAAGCTAATGTTATTTTTCGTTAATATCGATTGTGTTCCTTCATGCGGAGGCTTTCCAACGTGCCAGTTCCCTGTTCCGGCAGAATCTACTTCTATTTTTCCAGCTAATCCTTCTTCTTTTATAAGAGATCTAAAAATAGCTTCTGCCATTGGCGATCTACAAATATTCCCTAAACATACAAATAATACTCGTACCATTTTTTCACATTCTCCCTTTTCATTTTCTATTCCCATTATATACAATTATGAAAACTTTCTCTCGATGTTTTCTTGATTACTGACTAAATTCTGATAGTATAAATAGTACGTATATACACGAAAGGATGATATTGTGAATCTTTCTGAAAAGTCTATTGAAAATGTAGAGTACATGATAGAAGAAATTAAACAAAAACTAAAAGTATTAAATTTAGGTGCCATTAAACCTTCTCATTTTGATGGTGAAATGTACGAAGAGCTAAAAGAAATTTATGAGTTAGTAATGAAAAAAGATTCCTTTAGTCCTAACGAAATGCAAGCACTTGTGGAAGAGCTAGGTAATTTAAGAGCAAATAAATAGATTGTAACGTGTTGGCCCATCTGCTTCCTAGCGATGGTGCTTTTTTTATGCTCGTAAAATCTATCATGTTTTCCTTCTTTGTCACATAAATTGGTTATACGTGAAACTTCACAGTATAGAGTTCACGCTTCACTCACGACAAAGGGAGGGTTTATTTTGATAGGAGGATACGTTGCATTTTTTGGATTCATGTTAATTCTTGCTATTGGCGTTGGTTTATTTTACGGCACTTTATATTTAGGGTTAAACGGAAAAGAGTCTGTTGAAATTGACCCATTACCTCCAGAAGATTGATAATGATAAGCAATAAAACAACCGCTTCTGGTTGTTTTTTTCTTTCCAGTTTGTATCGCTTTCTTTCATCCTTCCTTTTTCAGTATAATAAAGCAAACAGTGCTAGAAGGAGTTGAAAGATGGATACCATTACACATACATTATTCGGATTAACTATATACGGTTCTGTCGATAAAAGACAAGATGATATAAAAACTAAACGAGCTATGTTCGTCACCGCCATTGCCGCGAGTCAAATCCCTGATATTGATGTAATTTCGCAGCTTTGGGATACAGAAGGAATGTATCAATTATGGCATCGTGGCATAACTCACTCGCTCTTTTTAGTACCGGTATGGGCACTTCTATTCTTTTTATTAAGCATGATTTACTTAAAAAGAAAAGATTGGCGTTTCTTTTATGTTTCCCTCCTTGCTGTGTTTATACATAATACGAGTGATTTATTTAATGCTTGGGGGACAGGCTATTTAGAACCTTTTTCCAGTATCCGAATTACGTTTGGAACGATTCCAATTGTAGATTTAGTTATTTGGTTCATTATTGGGGTTAGTTTTTTCTCTAGACGATATTGGAAGTACAATCGTCATCAACTATATCGTCTCGTTTGGGTGCTCATTATTCTACACGTTACGGTTCAATCAGCACAAGGCTTTGCTCTTTATCAAAAATATAAAGACGATTATGATCAAATTGCTCTGTCCGCAAGCTTTTTACCTTGGCATTATTCTTTAATTGGTAAGCAAGATGATACCGTCGTAATTAAAGATGTTAGTTTATTTACAGAGCCAACTTTACAGTACTCTTTACAGTCAGAAGAAGAGGCTGATTTAAATACGCTTTTCTCCGAAGTTCCAGAAGCAAGAACGTTGTATGAATGGTCGCCATTTGTCGTTATTGTTGATGATGACGAGCGACTTGGTATATATGACCCTCGCTTTTATCGGAATGGACAATCCTTTTTATTCGAGTATATGGAAAAGTAGCTTAAACTTCTAAGCTACTTTTCGTCTTGTGGCGGATATGTTTTTCTTAAAAATTGTATTGACTGCGTAATTAATGCTTTTAATACATCTACATCGATGTCGTTCACTTTATTAACATACACACAAGCCTTCCCTGCTTTATGCTTACCAAAGTTTTTTAGAAGCTCTTCTCGCTCTGTGTCTCCTGTTGCAAAATAAAGACTAAAATTCGCTTTCCGCGGTGAAAAACCAACGAGCGGTGCATCTCCTTCATGACCTGAATTATATTTATAATGATAAGAGCCAAATCCAATAATGGACGCTCCCCACATTTTCGCTTCATAGCCAGACGTTTCTGTAAAGATGTCCAATAGTTTGTATGCATCCTCGCGCTTTTTCACATTTTCAACACTTTCAATAAATTCAATTACACTTGAATCTGTTTCCTTCGTTTTTAACTCGTACATATTTCCCCTCCATTCTTCTTTTCTAACCTTTCTATATGAACGTGAGATTTCCTTCTTATTATGAAATATTACCCTCCATTATGAATACTCTTCAAATATTTTACAAATGTTAATGGTAGATTTTGAAGGAGGTTTATATATGAAAAGAAAACTGTTTGCTTTTTTCACGTTGGTGCCACTACTATTATTTGCACTCTACATCCCATCTGCGCACGGAGAAGCAACGGACGGCACTTCTATGATTCGAGCTCTTCACGCTGTGCCAGATGCTCCTGCTGTTGATATTTATTTAGATGGAGAACTAATTGCAGAAGGGATTCATTTTAAAGATGCTTCTGAGTACATAAATGTGAATGAAGGTAATTACACAGTAGAAATTTATGAAACAGGTACGAAAGGTGAGAACGATGCACTTGCAGATACGACACTTTCCATTCGTGCTAACGAAGTTTACACACTAATAGTGGCCAATAGAATTGAAAACATCGATGTGAAATTAGTAGAAAATGCAATGGATGTACCACTAGGTCAAACGATGGTACGTATTGGACATCTATCTCCTGACACACCAACCGCTGATTTCGCTATTATGAATGACGCGATTCTATTTAGCGATGTTTCCTATGGGGATATTACTGATTATGAAATTCTCGATGCAGGGGAATACGGAATTCAACTTCGTGGAGAAAATAGCAATGTTGATTTAGCCAATGTAGAATTGAAGCAAAATAATATTTATACGGTGTATGCTTTTAATACAGAAGATGATTTAGAGCCAATCGTTTTAGTTGATTACACGATGCTACCAGGTAGCCTACCGAAGACGGGACTTGGAGGAACGGAACAACCTGCACCAAATGTTCTACCTCTTTTAATTGGACTTGGAAGCATGCTTATATGGTCATTGTTTACGTTATTTAGAAGAAAGAAAAATGCGTAAGTTATTCTTTTTATCTGTTCTATTTTTGTTGAGCGGTAATCTAGTTTCTGCTGAGGTTCATTCGCTTAAAGAAGCAAAGCCTGTGCAAATCGTGATTCCTGCTATTGATGTGGCGGCATCCATTTACCCTTCCCATTTAAATGAAAACGGGGTTATGAATATAACCGATCAAACAGAGGAAGTAGCTTGGTTTGCTGATGGCGTTTCCCCTGGTGAGCCTGGTAATGCTGTTTTAGCTGGCCATGTGGACGGTTATGTTGGTCCTGCTATTTTTTACAACTTAAAAAAGCTTCAGCAAGGAGATTTTGTTTCCATTATAGATGAAAACGGGCATAAGCTAGTTTTCGTTGTGATCAAAAAAGAAACATTTCCTTATCAAGATGCACCACTGCAGCAAGTGTTTGGGCCAACTAATAAAAGAAGACTCAATTTAGTCACTTGCACAGGAACATGGAATCGCAAAATAAGAACACATATGGAACGACTAGTCGTTTTTACAGAGTTTGTTTATAAGATTGAGGCGCGGCAATAGAATTAAAAACAGTGAAAACGCTCGGATTTATTTTGAGCGTTTTTTACTTTTCCGAGATGCATTAATAAAATATGGTCCACATTCACTTTCGTGCGTCATTATAAATGTCCACTGACCATTCCAATCCATTACGTACATATCCCCATAATACATGTGAAATTGGTCATGGGGTAAATCTTTAACAGATAAGTTTTTAGCGTTATCAATGAGATAAGCCTCTTCCGTATGTTCATAAAATATCGTACACTTCATTTTTTCCTGTCTCTCAAACATCTTGATTGCGTCGTGTTTTTCATAACAATCTACTTTCTCCCAGCTACATAAATGCCATAAAAAAGATTTAAAATAGATTGCTTCTTTTTCAACCGTTGATAAATGACTAGCGAATGATGCTTCCCATTTACCGCGTAAATAACGTCCCCATTTAGGAATTTCATAAAATTTTATCGTACTCTTACTCAATTGTTTTTTCTCCCTCATTGTAAGATTCTTGCTATAAAAATATTTTAACACGCGCCCCAAAAACTACTAGAATAAATCCGTTTAGCATAAGGAACGGATTGTTCTCAATCAAACGTTTGTTTGACACGATAAAGGTAACTGTTACCATGCGAGAACCCGTCACATCACCTACTCTTTTCACATAAAATACATCGTAAAACTGTTTACAAAATTTTTTTAATAATTTGTAACTTAATGAATTGGTTTACGTATTATAATAGAGTTGGATATTTTAAGTGAAAACTAGTTAAGAAGACTCATTTCTTATCTTTTATGTATATAAATCTATGAAAATGGAAAAATAATAATAATACTACTAATCATTAAGGAAAGATGGCGGTGAGATAAGATGATAATTTCTAGAAAATACTTTTTGACAGACTATGAACGAGAAAGCGTAGAACAAACTTTAGTAGATTACGGATTTCATTTAGAAGAAGATTTGTTACCTCTAGATGATGACCAAATTATTCATCTATATCAAAAAGTACAAATGGATCAATTAATATCAAAATAAAAAACGGCCAAATGTGATGGCCGTTTTTTTATGTTTATGTTTGTAGCTTATTTATAATGAAATTTGTAAGTCTAATTCTTTTATTAAACTTATCCGTGGTTTACATACTTCTACTTTAAACCCTTTTTTACTATATTTCTCGGCAATTTTTCGAACATCTAAACATTTGGCTAATGGCTTCTTAACTTGCTCTTCTTTATTTTCCATCTTACCGCCTCAATTCGTTTTTTAATTAAAATACTTGTTCGATTAACGTCATTTCCGTTTCTTGTAACTTACCGTCTCGATAATACGTGACTTTCATCGTATCTCCGACATTTTTGCTGTTATATAAGTATTTTCGTAGTTCTAATGTGCCTTTTATTTCGGTATCGTCTAATTTTACGATAACGTCGTATTGCTTTAACCCTGCATTAAAGGCTGGTGATTGCTGCTCTACACCTGTCACGACAATACCGTGTGTTACTTCTTCTGGAAGTTTCAATGTATTTCTTTGATGTTCTAGTGAAATATCAGAAAGGGACATTAACCCTATACCCATAAATGGTCTTTTTACTTCATTATGCATTTCTAAATCTTCAATGATTGGTTTTGCCGTATTGATTGGAATCGCAAACCCGATACCTTCTGCTTGTGACTGAGCAATTTTCATGGAATTAATTCCGATGACTTCACCTCGTAAGTTTACTAGTGCGCCACCGCTATTACCTGGGTTAATGGCTGCATCTGTTTGAATAACATCTGCCTCCCATTGTGGTTGGCCACTTCTATCATAAAGCACTGGTATCGTTCTTTCCGTACCACTCACAATCCCTTGTGTAACGGACCCGAAAAACTCTAATCCTAGTGGGTTACCAATTGCAATAACTGGCTCACCAAGCGTAATCGTATCGGAGTCACCAAAAACCGCAACTTGAGATACATGCTCTTCTTCTATCGTTAACACTGCTAAATCTGTTAAACTGTCACTACCTAACAAAGTTGCTTCCACTCTCGTACCGTTGGATAAGCTTACTTCAATTTTTGATGCTTTATCGATTACGTGATGGTTTGTAACGATATACGCTTTGCCGTTTTCTTTTTTATACACAACACCCGATCCAGTTCCTGCTTCTGTCGCACCTGGTGGACTAAAGATGGAACCTCCACCTTGTTGAATATTTACAACCCCCACTACAGCGTCACTTACTTTCCCAACTGCGTCTGTTACTTCTGTTTGGATTTGTTTAAATTCTATTTGTTCACTTGGGATCGTTGTTGTCGTTGCTACACTTTCCTGGGCTGATGCTTGATTGTCTGGTTGCATATAGGCACCCCAGTCGAGCAAAATTGGAAGCATCGCCACGACGATTAACGCTCCAACAATTCCACCGGAGATAGCAGCTATAAAAATTTTGCCGCTTCCCCCTCGCTCTTTTTTCATCTTTTCTGATCTCATATGATCATCGTAATAACCCATTGTAACTCACCTCATCGTGCTAATTGTTTTTATCTTCATCTCTATACTATTATTTAACCTTATTAAGTTAAAATTAACCTTAAAGTAAAATGAGATTTTGATTAAAAATGCTATTTGGGTGCGTTTGAAGGACATAAGAGTTTATGTGTTTACCTTGAAATAGGATAGTGGTTTTCATTTAGTTCGTTTCACTTCGCTGCAGACACTTGCTTTCCGCGGGGAGGGATTCGAGCCTCCTCGGCTGCGCCTGTGGGGTCTCGACCTTCCCTCTACATCCCGCAGGAGTCAAGTGTCTTCCGCTACGTTCCACTTACGGTTCTAAACTCATAAAGCCAGTCTAAGCTTAATATAAAAACTATCCGTTAGTTATTTTTCAAGCTCCATGGTGCAAAACTTTATTACCACATGGGGCATTGGCTGCCTTCTGCTTATTTAAACGCAACAACGAATTATTCATTCGTTAGATTACGTTTGGGATGGTGACGATTACTTCTGTCCATTGTTCTTCTTTGCTTTCGGCTTTTATGTTCCCTTTATAATGGGAGACGATTCGTTGTGCGATGGATAGTCCAAGACCGTGGCCACCTTTTGCTCTACTTCTTGCCTTATCTACACGATAAAAACGATCAAATATTTTTTCAATATCTTCTTTCGGTATTCCGATTCCATAATCCTTTATACGAAAGACCCATTCCTTCGACATTTCGTTCGTTTCCGCTGTAATCTCTAACAACTTTTTGTCTTGTGAATATTTAATGCCGTTATCCATTAAAATCATGAGCAATTGTTCTAAATGGCGCTCTGCAACACGAAGGCTATTGTTTTTCTTATCTTTTACTAAATTATGAAACACAAATTTAAAGTCTGGATGAACTAATTCAAAGTTAGCAATTGTCTTTTCGATAACCGTAACAGGATCTATTTCCTCTTCACCTATTTCAAACTGATCCGATTCTAGCCTTGTAAGCTCTAAAAGTTCCAATACTAGCTTTCTTAATCTCTCTACTTCTTGTTGGGAAGCTTTTAATGATTCCTCTAACACTTCAGGGTCTTTTTTCCCCCAGCGATTTAATAGCGATAAGTGCCCCTCTAAAATTGCGATTGGTGTTCGTAATTCATGGGATGCATCTTCCACGAATTGCTTTTGCTTTTGGAAAGATAATTCTACGTCATCCATCATTTCGTTAAACATTCGCGATAAGTCTGCCACTTCGTCCTTTTGGTTAGCATCTAACGGTACCCGTTCTTTTAGACCGCGCATTTTTATTCTTTTCATCGTTTCTGTCAACGCTGCTATTGGTCGTAACAACTGTTTTGCGATAATCATTCCACCTAATCCACTAAGGAGGATTGCACCCATTCCTGCCGAAAAGGTAACTAAAAAGATTAAACCTCTTAGTCGTTCATACGTTTTTAAATCACGAATTACCTCTACATACCCAACAAAACCAGGTGTAATAAGCGGTCTGCGATAAATTAATATATGCTTTCCATCTATTAAAACTAACTCTAAATCTCCACTCTCAATGGGACTCACAATAATTTCTTCTGAAAAATTGTTGGCAACTCCAACGATTAAGTTGCCGTTGCGATCCATAATTCGAATTAATTCATCTGCTTCTACGATATTTTCTAAAAAGCGACTACTATTAATAATGGAATTCCGGTCTATTAAATGAGAAGGATCTGCAAAGAAGTTTTGGACCTCATTCATCTTTTCTTTTATGTGACGTTCTTCTTGATCCATCATCCAACTATTTAACACGTAATATTGTAATGAGTTGTATGTAGCGAACAAACCGAATAATACGATAGAAGACCATAGTGCTAGCTTCCATCTAATCGGTAAATGTCCGTAAAACCTTTTTATCCCATTCATTCTCGCATCACATATCCAGTCCCACGCACAGTTAGAATATAGCTATCTTGTTTTGGTTTATCTAATTTATTGCGCAGATATCTAATATACACATCTACTACATTTGTCTCGGCATACGAGCCAAGGCCCCAGATTTTATCTAATAGTAGTTCACGTGTTAACACTCGGTTTTTATTACTCATCAGCGTGACTAATAAATCGAATTCCCTTTTCGTTAGCTCAATTTCCTCGTTAGCGCGGAAAACCGTTCTGGCACTCTTGTCGATAACTAAATCTTTAAAGGAAAGTTTATCTTCTTCGCCTTCATGTGAGCGATTTTCTGTTCTTCTTTTTAACGCGCGAATGCGAGCTAGTAACTCTTCAATCGCAAACGGCTTAGACATGTAATCATCGGCTCCACTATCAAGACCAGAAACTTTATCCATGACGCTATCTCGCGCTGTTAACATAATAATCGGTGTATCCTTTACTGCACGAATTCTCCGGCAAATTTCCATCCCACTAAGGCCGGGAAGCATTAAATCTAAAAGAATAACATCCCACTCTTCGTCAAGCGCAAGTGCAAGTCCTTCCCTACCTTCAAAGGCAGTTGTTACGTCAAAGCCCTCATATTGAAGCTCTAATTCTACAAACCGCGCTAAGTTTTTTTCATCTTCTATTAATAACACTTTATTCATATGAAACACCTCAATGGTATTACTTATCTATCTTTAGTTTAGTCAACTTGCTTCTATTTTATCTTACAGGAAAAAAAGATGTAAAACATGAGAATTGGATTAGAATTGTGGGGTGTTTGGTGGTTCTGTAATGATCGGTACATCGTTTTCCGGCTTTAACGGAGGAGAGGGACACATAAATGGATTTATAACCCACATAAATCTGTGGTTGTCCCACATAAATTGGTTCATCTCCCACATTAACCGCGTACGGGCTCATTTAACAGACACGTGGGACACATAAATTAATTTATAACCCACATAAATCAGTGGTTGTCCCACATAATTTGTTTCATCTCCCACATTAACCGCTACAGACTCATTTAACAGACACGTGGGACACATAAAGTAATTTATAGCCCACATAAATCAGTGGTTGTCCCACATAAAACGTTTCGTCACCCACATTAACCGCGTACGGGCTCATTTAACAGACACGTGGGACACATAAATTAATTTATAACCCACATAAATCAGTGGTTGTCCCACATAAAACGTTTCGTCACCCACATTAACCGAGTACGGACTCATTTAACGGACACATAGTACACATAAATTGGTTCATAACCCACATAAAACAGTGGTTGTCCCACATAATTTGTTTCATCTCCCACATTAACCGCTACAGACTCATTTAACAGACACGAGGGACACATAAATTAATTTATAACCCACATAAATCAGTGGTTGTCCCACATAAAACGTTTCGTCACCCACATTAACCGAGTACGGACTCATTTAACGGACACGTGGGACACATAAATTAATTTTTAACCCACATAAATCAGTCGTTGTCCCACATAAAACGTTTCGTCACCCACATTAACCGAGTACGGACTCATTTAACGGACACATAGTACACATAAATTGGTTCATAACCCACATAAAACAGTGGTTGTCCCACATAATTTGTTTCATCTCCCACATTAACCGCTACAGACTCATTTAACAGACACGTGGGACACATAAATTAATTTATTACCCACATAAATCAGTGGTTGTCCCACATACATTGGTTCATCTCCCAGATTAACCGAGGGTAGGCTCATTTTACGGTTACGCGGGACACATAAATGGATTCATATACACCACATAAATCGAGGTGGTTACATCTATTCGAAGAGAAAATGGAAGGTTTTAACCTTAATATAGCTAAAAATAAGTACGTTCTACTTTAATACTAGTTAAAACAAAAAAAGACCACACTTCCCATCAGAAGTGTAGCCTCAATGTCATTTATTAAAATGTTGTTTTCCAGTCAGCAGCGAATTTTTCTAAGCCTTGGTCTGTTAATGGGTGCTTAGAAAGTTGCTCGATTACGTTGTAAGGAATTGTTGCAATGTGTGCTCCAGCTAGTGCTACGCGAGTAACGTGGTCTGGGTGGCGAACGGATGCAGCGATGATTTGTGCATCTAAGTTATGAACACGGAATAATTCCGCAATTTTTTCTACTAATAGTACGCCATCTTGAGAAATATCGTCTAAACGACCTAAGAATGGAGAAACGTATGTTGCACCTGCACGAGCAGCTAATAATGCTTGGTTTACTGTGAAGATTAACGTTACGTTTGTTTTTACACCTTTTTTCGCTAAGTAACGAGTCGCTTCTAAACCAGCTAACGTCATTGGCAATTTGATTGTGATTTTGTCATCGCCACCGTTAATTTTTAAAAGCTCTTCTGCTTCTGCGATCATTTCTTCTGCAGTTACTGCATTTGGGCTTACTTCTGCAGATACAGATTCTACTTCCGGTACTGCTTGTAGGATTTCTTCAATACGGTCTTCAAATTTTACGCCTTCTTTTGCTACTAACGAAGGGTTCGTTGTAACTCCAGAAAGAACACCCATTTTGTACGCTTTTTTAATATCTTCTAAGTTAGCTGTATCGATAAAAAATTTCATGTTTATTTCCCTCCACAATTTTTATATTAGGAAGCCTGGCACCATCGTTTATACGGTGCCCGGCCATCTCATTTACTATAATTAGTTATTTAATAATTGTTTAAAGTTGTTCACTACGTTTTCTACCGTGAATCCGTACTCTTCTAGTAGTTTGCTAGCAGGTGCAGATCCTCCGAATTGGTCGATACCTAGTACTTTCCCTTCGTCGCCAACGTACTCTCTCCAACCAATTGTAGAGCCCATTTCGATTGCAAGACGTGCTTTTACGTTTTTCGGTAAAACTGTCGCTTTGTATTCTGCTGATTGTTTTTCGAAACGATCCCAGCTTGGCATACTTACGACAGATACGGAAATACCTTCTGCTTCAAGTGCTTTTTGTGCTTCCATTGCTAGAGCAACTTCAGAACCTGTTGCAAGTAATAAACCACTTACTTCACCGTTCGCAGGAGAAACTACGTATGCACCGTTACTTACACCGTTATATACTTCTTCTTGGCTTACACTTAAAGTAGGTAACCCTTGACGAGTTAATACAAGTGCAGTTGGAGTGTCTGTGCTTTCAATAGCCAATCTCCATGCTGCTACTGTTTCTTTTGCGTCAGCTGGACGAATGACAGAAACTCCAGGCATTGCACGTAGCGCTGCTAAATGTTCTACAGGCTCATGAGTTGGTCCATCTTCTCCAACAGCGATACTGTCATGTGTGAACACATACGTTACTGGTAGTTTCATAAGTGCTGCTAGACGAATTGCTGGACGTAAGTAGTCAGAGAATACAAAGAATGTTGCACCGAATACTTTTACTCCACCGTGAAGTGCCATACCGTTCATTGCTGCACCCATTGCGAATTCTCTTACACCGAACCAGATGTTACGAGCTTCGTAGCCGTCCATCGCGTAGTTTTTCTCAAAAGTTAAATGTGTTTTATTTGATCCAGCTAAGTCAGCTGATCCACCGATTAGTTGTGGAATTGCTTTAGCTGCTGCATTTAATGCTTTTCCAGAAGAATCACGTGTTGCCAATCCTTCACCGTCTGCGAATGCAGGTAATGTTTCTTCCCAACCAGCTGGAAGCTCTCCATTGATTGCTGCTACTAATTGTTGAGCTAACTCAGGGTGAGCTGCTTTATAGCTTTCAAACAATTCGTTCCAAGCTGCTTCTTTTTGTTTACCTTCTTCAGCAAGCTGTTGGTAATGCTCTCTTACTGCAGCTGGTACGTAAAATGGCTCGTCGCTTTCCCAACCGTAAGATGCTTTCGTTAGGGCGATTTCTTCTTTCCCTAGTGGCGCACCGTGAGAAGCTGATTTACCAGATTTGTTTGGTGAACCGTATCCGATAACTGTTTTAATTTCAATTAAAGTAGGACGATCCGTGTCAGACTTCGCTTCTTGTAACGCTTTTTGAATTGTGTCGATGTCTGTACCGTCTTCTACACGAATTACTTGCCAGCCGTAAGCTTTGAAACGATCTTCTACATTTTCAGAGAATGATAGGTGTAGGTCACCGTCTAAAGAAATATCGTTAGAATCATACATAACTACTAATCTACCAAGTTTTAAGTGACCAGCTAAAGAAGCCGCTTCTGCAGAAACACCTTCCATTAAGTCGCCGTCACCACAAATGCTATACGTAAAGTGATCTACTACGTTATAACCTTCTTTGTTATATGTAGCTGCTAAATGTCTCTCAGCCATCGCCATTCCAACAGCCATTGCAATTCCTTGTCCAAGTGGACCTGTTGTTGCTTCTACTCCAGGAGTGTGACCAAATTCAGGGTGACCAGGTGTTTTACTGCCCCACTGACGGAAGTTTTTAAGATCTTCCATGGAAACATCGTAGTTGAATAAATGTAATAAGCTGTATAAAAGCATAGAACCGTGACCTGCTGATAAAACGAAGCGGTCTCTGTTAAACCAACTTGGGTTATATGGGTTATGGTTCATTTCTTTTGCCCAAAGTGCGTAAGCCATAGGTGCTGCACCCATTGGCATTCCTGGGTGACCTGAGTTTGCTTTTTCAATTGCGTCGATTGATAATGTACGAATCGTATTTATTGCTACTTGTTCGATTTGTGTTTGCTTATCTGTTGTTGTCATACATCAACACTCCTATTCTATAAAAATAGTTTTTTAATTTATGTCAACCTAAACCGTTTTGCGATTTAGGTAGAGCTTTCCATTGTTTTCCAAACTTCTTCGTATACTGTTTTTAACGGAACACCATGTTGCTGAGCTATTTTTTTACACTCATCAAACTCTGGTGCTTTTTGAACAGCATTTTGTTCTAACATTCCTACCTTTACTGTAACTGGTCCCCATTTCGTTTCTACTTTCGTAAAACGCCTTTCGAGACGGTGGACAGATAATGGGTAGTATCGAACACCGAGAGTTGTTGTTTCTTTAAACAATATTTCCTTCATTGCCGCTACCTTCTGTTCGGAACAGAGGAGCTGTAGCTGTACGGCGGGACGATTCTTTTTCATGTAAATAGGGGTATAGTATACATCATTTGCCCCTGCTTCGAAAAGTAAGTCCATCACATAACCTAGCAGCTCTCCGGAAATATCGTCCAAATTCACTTCCATTTTTACCATCTCGGAATCGATATGTTCTTTATTTGGTGGTAACGAATTAGTCATTGCACACACACCTTTATGACGGCTATTCTCCTATTAACACTCGCAGAACGTTCGGATGGTCCTTAAACGTTTTTGTACCTGCACCATACCCAATTTTTTCGACTTTCATCGATGGAATCGAGCAAAACTCTTCCGCCAGCACAGCTACAATTGCTGCACCGGTTGGAGTGGTCAGTTCAAATCGAACGTCCGATTGTTCTAACTGGACTCCGCGTAAAATTTCTAACGTTGCCGGTGCTGGCACTGGATAAATTCCGTGGTCGATACGAATCTTTCCTTTGCCAACCGGAACTGGGGACGATTTTACGACGTCAACTCCTAGCTGATGGATTAGTATCGCTGCACCAATAATATCGACAATTGAATCTACCGCTCCAACTTCATGGAAGTGTACTTTATCTAAAGGCATTCCATGAATAAGCCCTTCCGCTTCGCCAATTTTACGAAAAATACGTTGTGCCGTTTCTTTCACATCATCTTCTAACTCAGACTGTTCAATCATCTCGACAATATCTTTGTAAGAACGATGATGGTGGTGGTGATCGTGGCTGTGACCGTGATCATGACTGTGGTCGTGTACATGCCCGTGGTCGTGTACATGCCCGTGATCGTGATCGTGACTGTGACCGTGCGAATGACCGTGATCGTGATCATGACTGTGATCGTGCGAATGACCGTGATCATGGTCGTGCGAATGACTATGAGCGTGTGCATGTGCATGGCTATGTCCGTGGTCGTGTTCATGTGTGTGATCGTTTCCATGACTATGTTCATGATGCGAATGGGAATGACTATGATAATTGCCTTCATTCAATAACACAACATCAAACTTTGTACTCGTAATTCCGTTTTTTACAACTTTTGTCCACTTCAGTTCGTACTCATCATCGATTTTTAATTTTTTCAGTTGTTGTACGAGATGGTTTGGATCTGCTCCAGCATCAATAAGAGCGCCAATAACCATATCTCCACTTATACCAGAAAAACAGTCAAAATAAAGAGTTTTCATTATTCACTTTTCTCCTTTTGTGCGAGTTGATGAATTAAAACAGCGTTGTATCCTCCACCGAAGCCGTTATCGATATTCACAACACTAATTCCGGATGCACAAGAGTTTAACATCGTTAATAGTGCAGATAATCCTTGAAAGTTTGCTCCGTAACCGATGCTTGTCGGAACTGCTATAACTGGATGGGATACGAGGCCACCTACGACACTCGGGAGCGCTCCTTCCATTCCAGCTACGACTACCGATACGGTTGCGTTTTGAATCTCTTCCGCATGACTTAACAATCGATGAATACCAGCCACTCCTACATCATAAATACGATGTACTTTACTGCCAAGCACTTCTGCCGTTATTGCCGCTTCTTCCGCCACTCTTAAATCAGACGTGCCTGCCGCTACAACCGCGATGTATCCTTCATTGTTACGAAGCGGTGCCTTTTCATCCTTCCAATAAAGGATTTGAGCTACTTCTGCATACGTGAATTGTGGAAGAACAGCCTTTACTAATTCTGCTTTATCCTTCGAAATTCTCGTTACTAACACTTGATTGTTTTTCTCGCGTAAAGCTTTAGCGATGGAAATGATTTGTTCCGCTGTTTTGCCTTCACCGAAAACAACTTCTGGTATGCCTTGTCTTTTTTTACGATGATGGTCCACTTTCGCAAACCCTAAGTTTTCAAACGTAGCTAGCTTTTCTTTCGCTTGCTCTATTGTGATCGAACCTTCTTGTACTTCTTTTAAAATTTCTTCTAGCATAGGAGTCTTCCTCCCTAGTTAAAATGCTTTACCATATCTTTTGCAAGTTTTTCGTAATCTTTATACAGCTGTTTATAAAGTTTACTTGTTTGCTCATCTGGTTTTACTGGTGCACTCATTGGAATGTTTTCTTTAATTTCCTCAAATGAGTTTACTTTCCCTATTCCAACTAAGCCTGTCCACGCTGCACCCCAAGCGGCACTATGGTGACTTTCTGGAACATATATTTCTGCATTAAATACATTCGCCATCATGCTTAACCATAATGGAGATCTAGCAAGACCACCGTTTACATAAATCTTCTCTGATTCACCAGCAAGTCTTTCTAAAGCATTCCCTATTTGGTATAGATTAAAAGTAATTCCTTCTAAAACTGCACGAATGAAATGCTCTCTTTTATGCGTTAATGTTACTCCATGAAAGCTACCTTTCGCTTTTTGGTTCCAGATTGGAGCTCTTTCGCCATTTACGTACGGTAAGAAAATAAGGCCGTCTGCACCAGGAGCAACTTTTTCTGCTTCTGCAAGTAACTCTTCAAAGCTTCCTTCAAAGTTTAATAGGTCTTTTGCCCATTGTAAAGCAATGCCACCATTATTGGTAGGACCTCCTATAATGGCAGTGTCCGCAGTAAAGGAGTAACAGAAAGTTTCTCTTTCCTCACTAACCTTCACACCTTTTGTTAACTGACGAATTGCACCGCTTGTCCCAACAGAAACAGCTACTTCACCAGGGAGGATTGCACCTATTCCTAAGTTTGCGAGCTGTCCATCTGCTGAACCGATGACAAATGGAAGGTCACGATTGATTCCCATTTCGGCTGCAACTCTTTCATCTATTTCTGTAAAAATTGTCGTTGGTGCAACAATTTCAGATAGTTGGTTTTCTTCAACGTTTGTAAGCTCTAGTAAACTTTTTTCCCAACTTAAAGTTGCTGGGTTAAAAAGACCTGTTGCTGAAGCCATCGAATAGTCAATTACTCGTTTGTTAAACCAACGGTAGAAAACATATTCTTTTACTGACATAAAGTAAGCAGCGTTTCTATATGGCTCATACTCGTTTTCTTTCATCCAAAGCAATTTGTTTAGAGGCGTCATTGGGTGAATTGGCGTACCTGTCTTTTTGTACACTTCCTCTCCCATCTTTTCATCTAAACGTTGTGCTTGTCCGTCACTTCTACCGTCTGCCCATATAAGTGCTGGGGAAATAGCTTTTCCATCTTCTCCTACGCAAAGAATCGAATGCATAGCTGCGGAAAAACCTATCGTTAATAATTCATCTTTAGTGATAGAAGCTTCTTCCATTACTTCTTTAATTGCTACTACTGCTGCTCGTTCAATCTCTACTGGGTCTTGTTCAACCCATCCTTGTTTCGGATAGTGGAACGTGTTCATTTTCTCCACTTCAGCCACTAGTTTTCCATTTAAATGAAAAACACAAGCCTTTACACTTGTTGTTCCGATATCAAGACCGATGACGAATTCTCTAGACACGATGCATCTTCCTAACATTTTTTATTACAGACTTTAAGCTGTTATCATCACGATTATTTTATACTTTCTCCCTAGTTTAGAAAAGGCTTTGGATTCCAAAGCCTTTTATTTTAAAGCGATAACACTTTATTCATACTACCACTTTGATAGCCAACTAAGTCTAGTGTAATGTATTTATAACCGAATTGTTGTAATTGCTTTGAAATCGTTTCGTGCTTTTGTAAAACAATCGGCATATCGTTCGGTTCTACTTCTATTCTTGCAATTTCTTCATGTGTACGAACACGAACTTGGCGAATACCTAAGCTTTTTAAATAAGCTTCGGCTTTTTCTACTTTTGTTAGCTTTTCTTGCGTAATATATTCTCCATAAGCAATTCGAGAAGAAAGACATGCAAACGAAGGTTTATTCCATGTTGGTAGGTCTTTTTCTTTTGAAAGCTCTCTTATTTCTTCCTTATATAAGTCAGCTTCTAACAATGGACCTCGAATTCCTTTTTCTTTTGCCGCCTTCATACCGGGACGGTGTTCATTTTTATCGTCCGCTATGACACCGTAAACGATATTTGTGAACCCCTTCTCTTCTAAAACAGGCAGTATATGGTCGAATAAACTACTTTTGCAAAAATAACATCTGTTTTGCGTGTTTTCTGCGTAGCCTGGAATTGCTAACTCTGATGTTTCGATTACTTGATGCTCTACACCTATTCGACTAGCCAATGCTCGCGCTTCTTCTAGTTCACTAGATGGATATGTTTCAGAATCCGCTGTCACTGCTAATACTCTATCTTTTCCTAACGTATCAACCGCAACTTTTAATAGAAACGTACTATCCACTCCACCAGAAAATGCTACAACGACGCTTCCCATTTCTCGGAGAATAGACTGTAATGTGTCATATTTCTCAGTTAGCATTCTCCACTCTCCCTTCTAATTAGAAAACTTTCGCACCAAAAAAATTAAAGGCGTCTATCGTTTCTAATAGTAGATGTTAGCTACTTACATTTTCAAATGTTTTTTCTATCTATTCGCATACCGTTCAAGTAGCTAACATTACATCCTCTAACTATTTTATTGTATGTGTTTTATTATATTGTCATGCTGCCAAATCCGCCATCAACACGGATTAACGCACCAGTTACGAAGCTAGAAGCATTTTCAGAAGCTAACCAAACAGCTGCACCTTGAAGCTCATCAGGAGTTCCGAAACGATTCATCGGTGTATGGTTCATGATAGACTCAATACGCTCTGGGCTTAAAATCTTTTTGTTTTGTTCTGCTGGGAAGAATCCAGGAATAATGGCATTTACACGAATACCATGTGGTGCAAATTCACGTGCTAAAAATTGTGTTGCACTGTTTAAACCAGCTTTTGATACAGAATACGTAAATACTTTAGATAATGGTGTTGTAGAAGATACGGAAGAAATGTTAATAATGCTTCCTTTTCTCTCTTGTTCAATCATTCTTTTCGCAAAGATTTGCGTTGTTAATACGATACCTTTTAAGTTAACGTCCATAATGTCGTCCCATTCTTCCATATCAAGATCGAAGAAAGGTGTTGAACTATTTTTACCTGGTGCATTTAATAAAATGTCCCAACCGCCAGACCATTTTTCAATTTCATCTGCAACTTGAACTATCGCTTCTTTAGAGCTAACGTCTGCTTGGAATGCTTTCGCTTTTCCACCATTGCTTTCGATTTCTTTTACTACTTCGTTTGCTTTATCTAAGTTACGTCCAACGATGGCAATGCTTGCTCCATGCTCTGCAAGACCGTGCGCGATTGAAGATCCTAGTACACTATTTCCACCGATTGCTACTGCTGTTTTTCCTGTTAAGTCAAATAAACGTGTCATTATAAATTCCTCTCCCTTTTCCATATCGTTAAGTTTGTATAAATTATGCTAAGTTTCCTTCTTCATTAAACGACCAATCGTAAAGGTCTGAAACAACTTCCATATTCGGATGATTGTTCACATAATCTAGTAGCGGTTCAGAAACTTCTATTTCACTAATTTCTAAAGTGTTATTAATACGAACTAATTTAACTGTTGTAAAATCTAAAATATTACAAGTTTTAATAGCAGCTTTAATTGTTTCGCGGTCGTTCGGTAACGTTGTCGCGATTTTCGTAGGAGCAACAACTGTTGACGTTAATCCGTTTGCATATGTTGCTTCACGGTCCATTTTGTCTACAAGGCGTTGCGTTGTAAAATCTGCTGTTCCTACTCCATTTGCATTTCCTTCTGTTTCAGGAGTTAAGTCTAGAACGACCATTTTATTCACTTCTGGGCCACCATGAGCATACGGAGTTGGATAACGACCAGTTATGTTCGGATCCATCCCATCGCCACTAATGTTTTTCCCAATTTGATTAATGACAAGTACATCTAAATCTTTGAAAAATAATTTAGGCAATAGCCCTTTCGCCTTTTCTTGTAAGGCTGATTCTTTTTCTTTAATTTCATCTGGAGTTAACACATCAACAAGCGCAACTTTATCAAATGCATTTTCAACAGTTGCCACTCCAAATAAAACAGGCTTTTTTTCCATAATCACTTTTGCCATTGCGGGTACATTTTCCGCCATATATTTAAAGCCAAGCTGATGACAAGCTTCTGCTCCTTTTTGTTTCCCTAATCCAATACTAATCATTTTCATAATGCCACTTTCAACCGGACCTCTAAACGCTGTATGAGGTTTTACGCGATTGATGATGACAATTCCATCTGCTTCTGAAGCATATTTATCTACATAAATAGGTAAACCATTTTCAAGTTCATCAATTTTCACTACTTCCATAGATGAACGAATTTCACAACCAGCGCTCTCTTCTGTAACGCCAAGATGAGCTAATACTTCACGTTGCCCTTCCGCTGTTGCACCACCGTGACTTCCCATACTTGGGACGATAAATGGTTTTGCACCTAAGTCTTTCAAAAATTTCACCGTCACTGCAGTTAACTCAACGAGACGATCTAGACCTCTACTACCAACCGCTACTGCAATTTCCATTCCAGGCTTTACCGTTGCACGAATATGTTCTTGGTCTAATTTTTCCATTAAAGCAGACCCTAAATCTTCAATCTTTGATTCATCAAAATTCACTCTGACTTTCGCCATTTTCGGTACTGGAATATCTTTTAACAGTTCTTGAAGAATTCCCATTCCTTTTCATCCACTCCTTCAATTACGTAGCTTAGATAAAATGAATATCATTCCAATAATAATATTTACATGTAATCCCTTACAACATACAGAACAGCGGTTTTATACTAACTATAGGTCACAATTCACTATCATTAGTTATCTGCATCATTCTTAGTTTCTATTAGTTTGTTTAAAACATTTTTTAATTAATTTGTTTACCAAACAAACTAACTACCTGTATAATACCATTAGGAGATATTTCCGTCAAACAAAAAGTGAGATTTTTAGGAGGGGTATTATGGTTACGGGAGACGCTTCCTATATTAAGAAAATAAACCGCAGTATCATCATAAGCAAGATCATCGAACATGGAATGATTTCTCGCGCAGACCTTGCAAAAATAACGGGATTAAATAAAGCAACTATATCTGTTCAAGTTTCTGAAATGTTAAAGGAAGAACTTATTTTTGAAACACAGCTTGAACATAAAAATCTCGGCAGAAGACCGATTATGCTTTCGATAAATGAAAACGCTGGTTATGCGTTAGGGATAGATTTAGATCAAGAGACTATTTCCTTTAATCTTTCCAACCTACTTGGAAAAGAAGTAAGTAGCAAATGTATTAGTATAAATACTTCTGATTACGAAGAAATTGAAGCGTTGTTATTAGAACATATTATGAGCTTTCAAGACCAGTGCGCTCACTCTTCCTATGGTTTAGTCGGAGTGGTTATCGGGATTCACGGGATCGTCAATAAGGATGAGAAAATCTTTTTCGTCCCACATCATCAATGGAGAAATGTTGATTTAAAGAAAGGTCTAGAAGAAAAAACCGGTATTCCTATTTATATTGAAAACAACGCCAATCTTTGCTCTTTTGCAGAAAAAGTATTTAAGCATCATCAAAGTGATAACTTACTGTCCGTTACGTTATATTCTGGGATCGGTCTTGGTATAATCGTAAACGGTGAAACGTTAAAGGGACACCACGGTTACGCTGGAGAAATTGGCCATATGATTATTATGCCTGACGGAATACGCTGTAAATGTGGAAACGCCGGATGCTGGGAGCAATACGCATCTGAAGCAAGTTTTATGAAGCAATTATGTAAAACAGCACAATCAGAAGTTTTAACGTATGAAGAAATTGCTAATTTGATTGACAAAGCAGATTCGCAAATTATGAATGATCTAGACAAATACATTAACTATTTAGCTATTGGTGTTAACAATATTATTAATTTATATAACCCGGAAACTTTAATAATAAATAGTGAATTACTACAACTTTTTCCAGAAACAGAAGAAAAAATTAAAACTAAACTTCATTCATCTGTCGGCCATTTCAGCCGCTTACTTATTTCCGATTTTGGCAATAAAGCATGTATTATGGGTGCCTGTGCATTAGCGATTCAAAATTTCTTTTGTATATCAGATTTGTGTTTGACGGTGGAATGATATTACTCTTGGGTCAGAACATTCTCTGACCCTACTTTGTATTTAGAACATAAAAAGAGAGCTCCGCTTAATTTTAGGAGCCCTCCATTATCTATTAAAAGCTTTTTATTACACTGCTTGTTTATTATCGTTATTTGCACTGCGTTTCACTTCTGCAATAGAAGCTTGAATTTCCTCCATCTTCGTTCCATCTAAGTTATAGAACTTCATCGCTATAAGGGAAATTGCGAGACCAACAGCTGGAATTCCAAACATTAGTACTAGTGTCATGACCATTAATGACGGTGTTAATGCTTCTCCAACTTGCGGTAAAGCATCCGTATATCCAATCGTTGCTACTAAGAACCCAACGATTGCCGGCGCTAACGATGAAACCATTTTATCCACAAACGAGAAGAGAGTACCTACCATACCTGGTACATATCGACCAGATTTATAAGTTTCATAATCTGAAACGTCTGCAATCATAGGGATAACAATTGAACTTGATAAACCAGTTAAACCTTTTAAAAGTGCATATAAAACTAAGAAAACGATCGTAGTTATGCCAATATTTGTTAGAGAAATTGTTGCAGTGTCTATCATCATTAAATATATGGATAGAGCGATTGCACTAATTAATCCTCCCCAAGTAGCTCCAACTAACGCTTTTTTCAGCCCTAATTTTCCAGCATACCTTACCCCAAGGAATGTAATTAAAATGGTTGGTATAATAACAATTAATGAAATAGTACCACTTAATGCATAGTCTCCAAGTAAAATACCGAAGAACATAACATATACTACCGGTTGGCGAAGTACTAAGTTTGCTAGTTTATCAGTTGATGCTGCAATAACTAACATTTGAAGTGGACGATTACTTTTTAATACTGGCCAATAATCACGAAATTTAACTTTTACCGCTTTTTCAGCTAATCCGAAATATTCTTTACGGTCTTTTGGAGCAATTGCTGTTACAGCTAAAATAGTAAATAATGCAGAAATAATTATTGCATAAGTATTTAATTCTGTGAATAATCCCATATTGAATTCGTTGCCATGTTTCACCATTAAATAGGAAGCCACAAATATTTGACCACCCGTAAATATACCAACATTATACGTTGCATCAAAAATAGTGAAAAGTGGGCGCTGCTTCGGATGATTTGTTAAAACTGTTTGCGCTGCTCTCGTTACTGCAGTTTGAAGCGTATATCCAACGATATAAATAGCATAAATAAATACAAAAAATAGAAATTGGAATGATTCTGGTAATAAATGTGTTACGTTATACATAATTAACACGGTAGACGCTAGTATAACGTTCCCTATAATCATCATCGGTCGGAACTTACCAAATTTCGTTTCCGTTTTATCGATGATAAATCCTATAATCGGATCTGTTACGGCGTCAAATGCTCTCATCGCTGTTAAAATCGAACTAATAATAACTACTGATAACCCTGCAATTCCAGTTGCGTAATATGATACGAAACCAACAATAAATAAATAGAGATTAGTAGCTGTGTTGTTTAATGCGAAAAAACCAATCTGCCACATTTTTGCTCTATGGTACTGCTCTGCAAATTCCCCTACTTTGTTTGCCATTATTTTTTCCCCCTTATTTAAGTTTGATTAAAACGCTTTCAAAACCCTTTGTAACTAGTTGAAAATCTATTACTTTACTTTTGTCCTCCCTATAGTGCTTGTTAAAAAGGATAGGGAATACGCTTACATTTTAAGGACAAAAGTTTATCTATCTCTCTTTTTTATCCCTTTATATGTAAGCCTTTACATCTCGGCGCTGAAAATAGCGAATTTTGCTAGTTCGCCCTTGATTTACTATTAGTTAGTATACTAAACTAACTAATGATTAAATATAGATTATCACCGTATGTATGCGTTGTCAATGCTTTTTGAAGAGTCTAAAAATTTTGTTTGCACAGTGCAAAATAGGATAGACAAATAGAAAAAATTATGATTAAAACCGCCCTTCGACAACGAAAAATCAGCCCCCTATTTAGAAGGCTGATTTTCACTAATCTATGAAGCTACTTTCGCATTGTTTTTTACTTCTGCAATAGCAGCTTGAATTTCTTTCATTTTCACATCATCTAGTGGGTAGAATTTCATTGCAATTAATGAAGTAATCCAACCTAAGATCGGGAATCCGAATTTTAATAGTAACCCGATCATTAGTAGTGACGTTGTTAATGAATCATCCACTTGTGGGAACTGCTCTCTAAAGCCAATCGATGCTAGCGCTACTCCGACGATAGTTGCTGCAAGAGAGGAAATTAATTTATCTACGAATGAGAATAATGTTCCTAACATTCCTGGGATGAATCTTCCTGTTTTATTCGTTTCATAATCCGAACAGTCGGCAATCATTGGGATAACCATGTTACCAGTTAAACTACCAAATCCTAAACCGATACAGTAAAGAACTAGGAAGACTATCGTTACAAGGTTCAAACTAGTTAATGAAATTTGTGTAGCGTCTATGAAGAAGAACATTACTAGTAAAATGGAAAACGGTATTAGCGCTAACCATGTCCCAGCTACAAACGATTTCTTCAAACCTCTTTTTCTCGCATATCCTATCCCTAAGAAAGTTAATAATAGAGTTGGAATAAGTGTAACTAAAGACACGGTACCACTTAGTGCATAATTCCCCATCATAATCCCGAAGAAAATGATGTGTACTGCAGGTTGTCTTACGATACTACCAGCAAGCTTATCAGATGATGCAGAGATGACTAACATTTGAAGTGGACGATTTCCTTTTAGTATTGGCCAGTAATCACGGAATTTCGTTTCCACTGTTTGCTCAGCTAAACCGAAATATTCTTTACGATCTTTGTCCCAAATACCGATTACTGCGAGTACTGTGAAAACTGCGGAAGCGATGATTGCGTATGCATTTAACTCTAAGAATAGCCCCATTTCGAAGCCACCGTATTTCGGTACTAAATAAGATGCGACAACAATTTGCATACCAGTAAATAATCCAACGTTGTATGTTGCATCAAATATGGAGAATAGCGGGCGTTGCTTTGGATGATTTGTTAAAACAGTTTGAGCTGCTTTTGTTACGGCAGTTTGTAAAGTGTAGCCGATAATGTGAATGGCATAAATGAAGATAAAAAATAACAATTGCAAATTAGTAGGTAAAAGATGGGTGACACTATACATAATAATGACAGACCCAGCTAAAATAATATTTCCGAGTATCATTAACGGCCTAAACTTTCCAAACTTTGATTCCGTCTTGTCAATAACGAATCCAATGATTGGGTCCGTTACCCCATCAAATAAACGCATTGCCGTTAAAATTGTACTTACAACTACTACTGTCAAACCAGCTATTCCAGTTGCATAGTAAGCAACAAACCCCATTGCGAATAGATAAAAGTTAGTAGCCGTATTATTTAATGCAAAAAAACCTATCTTCCAAAGTTTTGAAGAATGATAATTTTGATCATTCACTGTCGTATTGACCGCTCCCATCGGATTCCCCCCATTAATCAATGTTTTTGAAGCCATTCTTGAATACGTTTACATTTTACGATTGAACCACTAAACCCCTTTACCCCTTCAACCCTTTCTTTAAGTTGTAAGCCCTTTCATACGCAATCTAAAATTAACGAACCATTCTAGTTCGTTTAACAATATTAGTTAGTTCATTAAACTAACTAAATGATTAAAATTAGATTACCACCATCTTTATACGGTGTCAATATATTTTGAAAGTTCTAAAAATATTTTTTTTACACGTCCTAGAGGTGAGCAGGAGGTTTGGTAAAACAGCATTTCGTTTCTCGTTAATATCAGCTTGATTTTGTAATACTACGACTGGTTCGGGCGTGGATTTTTTTAATGTTGTTTTCTCTTCTATACCGCTCAAACTGGGTTCTGTTTCACTTGTTCGGGTTTCTGTTTCACTTGTGTTTGGTTGTGAACCACTACGTATGGTCTAGGCGTGCATTTCCGAGCCAATTTTTACTCTGTTCCGCTCGAACCTGGTTCTGTTCCACTTCCGGTCGGTTCTGAACCACTTCACCTCGGTCAGTCGTACATTCCCTATCCTTTTTCTACGCTCTCCCTCTGTTCATGTGTATTAACCGCTCCTTTATGTGGGTTACGCTTTTATTTATGTGGGTTATCTTTCCTTTTTTGTGCGTCCAACAGCTTGTTCTAGGCTTTCTCCGACGTTTATGTGCATTAACCGCTGTTTTATGTGGGTTACGCTTTTATTTATGTGGGTTATCTTTCCTTTTATGTGCGTCCAACAGCTTGTTCTAGGCTTTCTCCAACGTTTATGTGCATTAACCGCTCTTTTATGTGGGTTACGCTTTTATTTATGTGGGTTATCTTTCCTTTTATGTGCGTCCAACAGCTTGTTCTAGGCTTTCTCCGACGTTTATGTGCATTAACCACTCTTTTATGTGGGTTACGCTTTTATTTATGTGGGTTATCTTTCCTTTTATGTGCGTCCACAAGCTTGTTCTAGGCTCCAACAGACTGGTTCTGTCCAATATCTTGCAGTTTCTGGCCAACATCCGATTCATTCTGAACAACTACTCCTCTTCCAGTTGTACATTCCCTATGCATTCACATTTTCTAAACAACACAACGCCGGTTCTGTTCAATAACCTGCAGTTTCTGTTCAACATCCAATCAAATTTGAACAACTACTACATGGTCATACGTACATTTCCTATGCATTCTCAATTTCTGAACAACACAATGCCGGTTCTGTTCAATATCTTGAAACTTCTGTTCAACATCCGATTCAGTCTGAACAACTACTCCTCGGTCATACGTACATCTCCTATGCGTTCTCACTTTCTAAACAACACAACGCCGGTTCTGTTCAATAACCTACAGTTTCTGGTCAACATCCGATTCATTCTGAACAACTACTCCTCTTCCAGTTGTACATTCCTATGCATTCACATTTTCTAAACAACACAACGCCGGTTCTGTTCAATAACCTACAGTTTCTGGTCAACATCCAATTAAATCTGAACAACTACTTCTCTTCCTAACGTACATTTCTTATGCATTCACATTTTCTAAACAACACAACGCCGGTTCTGTTCAATAACCTACAGTTTCTGTTCAACATCCGATCAATTCTGAACAACTACTCCTCGGCCAGACGTACATTCCATATGCGTTCTCACTTTCTGAACAACAAAACGTCGATTCTGTTCAATACCCTGCAGTTTCTGGTCAACATCCGATCAAATCTGAACAACTACTTCTCTTCCAGACGCACATTTCCTATGCGTTCTCACTTTCTAAACAACACGATGCCGATTCTGTTCAATAACCTGCAGTTTCTGGACAACATCCGATTCATTCTGAACAACTCCCCCTCTTCCAGACGTACATTTCCTATGCATTCACATTTTCTAAACAACACAACGCCGGTTCTGTTCAATAACCTGCAGTTTCTGGTCAACATCCGCTCATATCTGAACAATTACTACTCTTCCAGACAGTCATATCCTATGCATTCTCACTTTCTAAACAACACAACGCCGATTCTGTTCAACAACCTACAGTTTCTGGTCAACATCCGCTCATATCTGAACAACTACAGATAGATTCCAGTCGCAATTAGACAGAGCCAAAAAAAGAAGACCCTATACAAAGGCCTTCCCAATAAGTTTATTTATCTATTAAAACCAATCCGCATATCCGATGCTTCTTAAATGTTCTGCTGAGTCTTTTAAGCAATCGAATGGATCGCGTCCGTATACGTCGTCTTGCTCGATTAAGAAGTATTGAGATCCACTTTCTAGGCCAGCATCAATAATCGCGTTAAAGTCTAAACTACCTTGGCCAAGCTCTGCGAATTGAACTGTATTATTAAACGCTTGGAAGAACTTATCTCTATCAAATCCGCCTTCCATTACACTTAAGTCCATTTGACCAATACGGTAATCTTTTAAGTGAATTAATGAAACGCGTCCTTCGTATTTACGAATTACATCAACCGGGTTTAAGCCGCCTCTATGAACCCAATGAACGTCTATTTCAAAGCCAAGCTTAGATGTGTTGTTTTTAATAATATCGAATAAATATTCGCCGTCGTATTTTTGGAATTCAATATGGTGATTATGGTAATAAAGGTCAATTCCGTGCTCTGCTAATCTTTCTGCTACCTCATCTGCTTTTTGAACGAATTCCATAATTTTATCTTTATGGCCAATTGTTGTGAGTGGTAGCATTCCGATGCGAAGGAAATTACAATTTAACGTTTTGCAGTCATTTACGATCTTGTCAAAATCAGCAGATAACGTTTCCCCTGGCATTCCTGGCATCATTGGTTCTAATGCTGCTGATAACGCGGCGATTTCAATTCCGAAGTCTTCGCTCGCACGTTTTAACTCTGCAACATTTTCTTCTGTCATTGGAATTTGTGATACTTCCACCGCACTGAAACCTAGCCCGTGTATCTTTTTCATCGTCTCGTACACACCAAGTTCTTCTACTTTATCTTTTAACATCATCATTTGTACGCCAATTTTACCTTTTTTCATTCCTTATCCCTCCATTTGAATTCGTTTGTTAGTTTCAGAAGACTTTCGAATTGCATCGATAATTGTTAAGGATGGTAAAGCATCTTTCGCATGTATATAATCGTTCGTATCATTTGCAATACACTTGTAAAAATGGTGAATGAGCTTCATATGACTTGCACCGTAGTAAAACTTTGTACCAGGTAATCTTGAATCTTCTATTAATCTTTCTTTTTTACCTTCGTCATCCACTCGAGTTAAAATACTGTCTTTAATCGTTAACTTGCCGTGCTCAAATATAACTTGTAGCTCGACACTAGAGTTACCATAGTTCGAATTTGTTGCGAAAAATAAACCGGTTGCGCCATTTCGAAATTGAATTCTAGCAGTTGCCGTATCTTCCACTTCAATGTTATAGTCTAGCAATTGGTCGATAGAGCCTTTAATCGATTCGATTTCTCCACCTAGTAATTGCATTAAATCTACAGTGTGTAACGCTTGGTTAATCATCACTCCGCCACCTGCTAAGTCCATTTGACCACGCCACGGTTTCGTTTCATAATAAGACTTCGGTCGATACCAAGTTACTAACCCTTTCACACCTAATACTTTCCCATACTTTTCTGTTTGAACAGCGTCGTATAGCATTTCAAACGTCTCATTGAAACGATTTTGGAAGCAAACGCATATTTTTACATTTGGATTAGCTTCCTCTAGTTTCACGAGTTCTAATCCTTCTTGCTCGTTCAGTCCAAGAGGCTTTTCAAGAAACACGTTCACGCCATGTTCTACACAAGTTTTTGTAACAGGGTAATGTAAATAGTGTGGTAAACATATATGAACACAGTCTAACGATTCGTTTTTTAACATCGATTCATAATCCGTATAAAATTGGATGTTAGAGTCATACACATTTTTCGTTTCATCTATATCACATGCGGCAACAAGTTGAACATTTGGGTTAGCTTGTATCGCTGGAATGTGTATTTGAGATATATCTCCTAAACCTATAACTGCTATTTTCAGCATATGACGATCCCCTTTAGGAAACGAACTTAAGGGGAAATTGCGCCTTAAGTTCGTCTGTCTTTTATGAAGTTTACTTTACTTCTACTTTCTTTTCTTCTTCAATTTTTTTATTTAGCTCTGCAAGGAATACATCCTCGTCAAATGACGTTTCTACTTCTTTACCTAACCAGCTAGATAAGTGAATCGCATTCGCTAAACGTACTCCGAAAATACCATCGCTACCAGGAGCTAAAAGATCTGTTCCATCTAAAATAGCTGCCGCGAAGTTTTCTAATACTGCGGAGTGTTGAACGCCCCATGCACTACCGAACTCTAATACTTCTTCACTATAAATATCATCTGTGCTGCCACCCATGAAGATTCTCATCACATCTTGCATGCTCATGCTTGCGCTCATTTCGTTTTCTGGTTTATTTAAACGTTTAATCGTTACTTTTTTGCTATCTTCCACAACGATTTTCCCTTTATCTCCAAGGATTTCAAAGCGGTCTGTTCCGACAACGTCATGTGTACAAGTAACGAATACACCAGTCGCACCATTTCCGTAGTCTAATACAGCTGTTACTTCGTCTTCTACCGCAATGTCACGTTGGTAACCGTATTTTACGTTTGAGTAAACTTTTTCAGGCATTCCACAAATCCATTGTAGTAAGTCTAATTGGTGAGGAGCTTGGTTTACAAGGACACCGCCACCTTCACCGCTCCAAGTTGCTCTCCACTCACTTTGGTCATAATAACCTTGTGGTCTCCACCAGTTCGTAATAATCCAGTTTGTACGACGGATATTACCGATTTCCCCGTTATCAATAATTTCTTTTAATTTTTGATAGAGTGGGTTTGTTCTTTGGTTGAACATGATCGCGAACTTCACTTCAGGTTTTGTAGCTGCATATTCGTTTAACTCTCTAACTTGCTTTGTATAAACACCAGCTGGCTTTTCTACTAGTACGTGGACATCACGTTTAATAGACTCGATTCCCATTTCTGGATGTAAGTAATGCGGTACGCACGTTACAACTGCATCAACGTCGCCACTTTCTAACATTTCAATATAGTTATCATAAAAGGGAACTTCTGGATATTTCTCTTGAGATTCTTGCTTTTTAGCTGGATCGATGTCACAAATTGCACCGATTTCCATGTTTGGTACTCTACCTTCTTTAATAAACCCTGCATATGCTCCACCTTGTGCACCTAACCCGATAATACCTAATCTTACTTTTTTCATTATTACTCCCCCTTACTTTCGATTTGATTTAGTATATTTAATAGAGCTTCGTATTGAAGCTTATAACCGCCAGCACCGTCTAAACCTTTATCATCTTTAATTACTTCTGTAGCATCTTCTAACTCTAAATCTTTTAATGAGTCGAAAAGTACTAAATGTGGTTCTAATGTTAAGAACCCTTTATATCCAGAGGAAATAGCTTGTTCTAAAATTTCAGGTATCTTTCCTTCCCCTGTACCACATACAACGTTTTGACTATCTGTTGTTACTGCATCTTTTATATGAATGTACTCTACTAAATCTTTTAGTAGGTCGTAACAAACTTGTGTATCTTCTCCACATTGAACGAAGTTAGCGAAGTCGAAAATTGCTTTAAAGCTTGGAGAATCCACAGATCTTAATAGGTCGTCACAACGTCTGCCAATATCACCGAAAATATCTTTCTCGTTTTCATGTAAAAGAACGATGTTGTGCTTCTCAGCAATTTGAGCAAATTCTTTCACTTTGCTAACGACAGCATCGCGATATCCGTCTGGATTTTCTCCTTTAGGTATATAAAAACTAAAAATTCGAATGTACTTGCAATCTAGTAATTTACTAATTTGACAAAGCTCTTCTAGCATACTTTTTTGCTTTTCAAAGCCTTCTTCATCATTAATGAACACTTTTCCAATTGGAGAACCGACAGAAGATACTTTAATTCCAGCAGCATTTAACCTTGGTAGTACAGATTCTTTTACTTCATCTGCTGTAAAATCCCCAATATTTTTTCCATCAATACCACGTAGTGATATATAGTTCATCCCAAGATTAGCGACAACTTCTAACTGAGTGTTAAAGTCTGATGAAATTTCATCAGAAAAACCTGAAATATGGATTCCTTCAAACATTAAGTCTTCCTCCCTTAAAGCAATTACTGTAATCTTGTTTTACGATATTGAGACGGTGTCATCCCGACTTTTTCTTTAAAAAATCGACTAAAGTGGGCGACACTTTCAAATCCTACTTCTCTTGAAATGTCGGCCAACGTTTCTTTTGGCTTCGTTTCTAATAAAAATTTCACTTCTCTTAACCTGCATCCCATTACATATTCCATCACGGTAAAACCGGTAACTTCTTTAAACACATGGGAAGCGTAATATTTACTAAGATTTAGTTCTTCCGCTAGGCGATCTAAACTAATCTTTTCTTTAAAATGGTCATTAATCCATGTTGCGATATTTTCAGCATGTAACTCTTTTTCTGATTTCTTATTGGACACTTGAGCTAATTCTTCTTGGCTCATTTTATAAATTTTGACTAATAACTGAATGAGTTCCAGTTTTACTTCTGCTTTTAGTACTTCATTCTCTTTACCTGTTCGTTGCTTTTCTTCCCCTAATTGGGACTGCATCATTGCAATTCTTTTCATTTTTTCGTCAACATATTGACCTGACTCGTTATAGCCTGTTCGAATTAAAAAATTGTTGAGCTTTCGAAATGGATCAAGTAGATTCGGTATTCCTAAAGAAGGTAAAAGCTCCTTCACCCAATCTGGTGAAAAATGAAGCATACTTCTCGTATAAGCCGTATTTTTATTCGGATTTGGTTTATGCAACGTTAACCCATCTAACAAAATAATGTCGCCAGGCTCTAATTCATAAATGTGGTTATTTATTAAATATTTACAATCACCTGAGCAGAAAAAATAGATTTCATATTCGTGATGGGAATGAAATGGAAACTCATACGACTCTAGCCCTTGAATTCGATAAAAGGCGTTGAGCCAGTTATCTGTCATATTTAGTTGTTTATATATGTCGTTAAATTGATCCATTTTTCCACACCCTCATGTAACCGTTAACAATCATTTTTATACGTAACATCGCTTCTTGTTAAAGCAATGTATTTACTAGTAACGGTATAGTTATATTGTAATGTAACTGCTTACAAAAATCGTTTTCTACAAATGCTTAGTTTTTTATAAAATTTGACTGAGATTGCTCTATCATATCAATTTTAACTAAAAAAATGTTAAAAAAGAGGCAAAACAAGCTCTTTTTTGCTAGTTTTGCCTCTGATGTCACTTATTATTTACTCATCCAGTTTGTATGGAATACTCCTTCTTTATCAACACGTTGGTACGTATGAGCACCGAAATAATCACGTTGAGCTTGAAGAAGGTTTGCAGGTAATGTTTCTGTACGGTAGCTGTCATAATATGCAATTGCACTAGCAAATGACGGTACAGGTATTCCACGCTCTACTGCTACTGCCACAACTTGACGTAGTGCTTGTTGGTAACCTTCTACGATTTCTTTAAAGTATGGGTCTAATAAAAGGTTCGCTAAGTTTGCATCACGATCATACGCATCTTTAATTTTTTGTAAGAATTGCGCACGGATGATACAACCACCACGGAAGATCATTGCAATCTCACCATAGTTTAAGTTCCAATTACGTTCCTCACTTGCAGCACGCATTTGCGCGAAACCTTGTGCGTAAGAAACAATTTTACTCATATAAAGTGCTCTACGAACTGCTTCGATAAGCTCTTCTTTATTACCAGCAAATGGTTTACTTTCTGGGCCAGCAAGCATTTTACTAGCTTTCACACGCTCTTCTTTCATTGCTGAAATGAAGCGAGCAAATACGGATTCTGTAATGATTGGTAGTGGAACACCAAGATCTAATGCATCTTTACTTGTCCATTTACCTGTACCTTTTTGTCCAGCAGTATCTAAAATAACGTCTACTAACGGTTTACCTGTTTCTTCATCAACTTTCGTGAAGATATCAGCAGTAATTTCGATTAAGTAGCTATCTAACTCACCTTTATTCCAGTCAGCGAACACTTCATGAAGCTCTTGTGCGCTTAAGCCTAATACATTTTTCAAAATGAAGTATGCTTCTGAAATTAATTGCATATCGCCATACTCAATCCCATTATGAACCATTTTCACATAATGGCCTGCACCGTCTGGACCGATGTACGTACAGCAAGCATCGCCTTCTACTTTTGCAGAGATTGCTTCTAAAATAGGCTGAACTAGCTCGTAAGCTTCTTTTTTACCACCTGGCATAATAGAAGGACCAGTTAACGCGCCCTCTTCTCCACCTGAAACACCAGTACCAATGAAGTTTAGTCCCGCTTCTGCTAATTCTTTGTTACGACGAACTGTATCTTCGAAATACGTATTTCCGCCATCGATAATAATATCGCCTTCTTCAAGGTATGGTCTTAAAGAGTCAATTGTTGCATCCGTTGCATCCCCTGCTTTTACCATAAGTAAAATTTTTCTTGGTTTTTCTAAAGAGTTAACAAATTCTTCAACTGTTTCTGCACCAACGAAGTTTTTACCTTTTGCTTCATTTTGTAAAAATGCTTCTGTCTTGTCGAAAGAACGGTTAAATACTGCTACGGAATAACCTCTGCTTTCAATGTTAAGTGCTAAGTTTTTACCCATTACTGCTAAACCAATTACACCAATTTGTTGTTTGGACATATTATATTCTCTACCTTTCCTATCAAATGGTTTTAGTATTAGAGTGACCGTCTCACCCGCAATACTATCGCGAGTAGACAGCCACCTTTATAAAAATGAATTAGCGCTCTAAGAAATATTTTTCAGCGTTGTTGTATCCGATATTACGAACCATTTCCTCTAAAAACTTCGGATCGTTTGGAGCTAAACCTCTCTCCACCCAATCACCTAAGATGTTACATAAAATGCGGCGGAAATAGTCGTGACGTGCATAAGATAGGAAGCTTCGAGAATCTGTAAGCATTCCGATGAAGTGACTTAATAAACCAACGTTTGCTAAGTCTTTCATTTGCCTTTCCATTCCGTCGATATGGTCATTAAACCACCAACCAGAACCGAATTGAATTTTTCCAGGTACTCCAGCTTCATAGAAGTTACCCATCATTCCAGCTAAAACGGCATTATCTTTCGGATTTAAGTTGAAAAGGACCGTTCTTGGCAATTTATTTTCCATTTCTAACGCATCTAAAAACTTAGAAACGCCTTCTGCAAAATTCTTTTCGCCAATAGAATCAAATCCAGTGTCAGGACCGATTAATTCTTTCATTCTCGTATTATTATTACGCATTGCACCCATATGAAGCTGCATTACCCAGCTCTTTTCTGCGTACATCATACCTACTTGTTTTAGTAAGAAAGATTGATAAGCAGTTAATTCGTTATCAGTTAGTTCTTCACCATTTAAGCGTTTTGCAAAAATAGGAGCTGCTTCTTCTTTTGTTGTTTCCACATATTCTAACTTTTGAATATCATGGTCAGATGCTCTACCACCATTTTCATGGAAGTAATCAACACGTTGCTGTAATGCTTGTAGGAAGCTATCTAAATCAGTAACTTTTACATCCGACACTTCTTCTAACGTTTTTACCCAGTTATGAAAAGTTGGACGTTCAATATATAATGCTCCATCCGGTCGGAATGTTGGTGCGATAATTGCATCAAATGTTTCATCTGCTTTTAATTTTTGGTGATATTCTAATGTAGAAACTGGGTCATCTGTAGTACCGATAAACTTTACGTTTGCTGTTTCAATAAATGATCTTGGTCTATAGTCAGGCTGTGCAAGTTTCTCATTACACTCATCATAAATTTCACGTGCTTTTTCTGGGCTTAAAATTTTCTCGATTCCGAAGAACATTTTTAACTCCATATGAGCCCAATGATGTAACGGATTTCCGATTAAATAAGGCATTGTTTTTGCCCAAGCTTCGAATTTTTCCCAGTCGCTTTTCTCTCCAGTAATGAATTCTTCACCAATACCATGCATACGCATAGCTCTCCATTTGTAATGGTCCCCACCTAGCCATAATTGCGTAATATTTTCGTAAGGTTTATTTTCCCAAACCTCTTCTGGTACAAGGTGACAATGGAAATCAAAGATTGGTAAGTCTTTCGCTGCATTTTCATATAAATCTACAGCAGCCTTCGTATCTAATAAAAAATGCTTATTTAAAAAAGTGTTCATTCATTCTCCCCCTCTTTCACACATAATGACCTATTTTATTTTCTGTAAACCTTTTCATAAATATAAAAAAATTTGAAGAAAAACGATTTAAATTAACCTTTTACTTTAATTTGTTTATTAAACAAATTAATTACATGTCTAATTTAACACTTTTTTATATATTCGTCAATCCGAAATGCGGAGGCGGCTCGTTTAGGTCCAATCAAACTGGAGGTTTTCCGCAGGAGATATAGGAAACACGGCGAACGTAGAGAGCCGATGTTGACTTATCGTACGGAGGAAAAGTGAAGTTCGAGCCGGACCTAGCCGCCGGAGCTGGACAATAGAAATGCGGAGGGCGTTTGGGTAGCGGCGTACAAACTGGACAATCCGTATTCTTTTCTTCCTATTTAATCTAACGCAAAGTTATCCGTATCTTTTCTTAGATGAAAACTGTTATAATGAAAGTAAACTTTTACGCTTGAAATGGAGGATTATTATGGTTACTGGTGATGCTTCTTTTATCAAACAAATAAACCGATCAATTATTATCGGAGAGATTGTGAAAGAAGGATTTATATCTAGAGCTGATTTATCAAAAGCAACAGAACTAACTAGAGCGACAATCTCAGCCCAAGTGGCCGATTTAATAGATGATGGACTTGTAGTAGAGACTCATGTAGAACATAATGCGGTTGGACGTAAACCAATTATGTTATCTATTAATCGTAAAGTAGGTTACGCACTAGGAATTGATCTCGATTATGGACAAGTAACATTTATGTTATCTGATTTATTAGGTAGCCCCGTTTCATCACATACGGTTGAGTTACATACTACGGACTATTCAGAAATTTTATCCATATTAGTGGAAGAAATAAATAAACTGAAGCATACGTTTACGGATACTGACCTTGGGATTATCGGAATTGTTATTGCCATACACGGACTTGTTGGAAAAGATGAAACCATTCATTTCGTACCTCGTTTAAAATGGAAGAACATTCATTTGAAAGTAGATTTGGAAAAAGAAATTGGTATTACTGTCCATCTTGAAAACAACGCAAATTTAAGTTCATTTGCAGAAAGAGCATACATCCATCACGAAACAAATAATTTACTTTGTACGACGCATTATTCTGGAATTGGATTAGGAATGATGATGAACAATGAATTTTTCCGCGGTCATAACGGTTTCGCAGGAGAGATTGGGCATATGATCATCGTACCTGAAGGGATTACTTGTAATTGTGGAAATAAAGGGTGTTGGGAAAAATACGCTTCTGAATCAAGTTTTTTTGCTCATCTTTCCGAATTAAAAAACGAACAGATGACTTATGAACAAGTAGAAGAGTTCCTCGCACAAGGTGATGAAGAAGTTCAGCAATTAATGGACAAGTTTATCTATTACATCTCAATCGGACTTAATAATTTAATTAATATGTACAACCCGGAAGTAATTGTATTAGATAGTGAACTGTTACGTATATACCCGAACGCTTTAGAAAAGATAACGGCGAACTTACATTCATCTATTAGTCATTATCATTCACTATCGATTTCAACGATTGGGAAAAGATCTTCTGTGTTAGGTGCATGCGCTTTAGCAATAAAACATTTTCTAAATGTACCTACTTTAAATTTACCTGTAGAGCAAAAATGAAGTGTCTTTTAATGAAAACGCTTCCCTTTTTCAAAACAAAAGCTACCTATCATGTCTAAAATGTTCAGTCGCTAAAGGCTGAGCATTTTTCCTTTCTCCCCTTTAAATGACAAATGCCCGTTCATTTAAAAATGATTACTTTAGGGAATTCTAACTCCGAATTAGATTTTTTGGAGGGATTTTTTTGGAAAAGGAAATGAGTTATGGAAGTGATTATAAATTTATTCCAGCTACTTCTATTGGGAGTGGTGTCGGAATAGATATTTTACCTGACCTTTACAACTATACCATTCAAATAGTAAATATTCATTTAGTTGGTGATCCAAATACTAATGATTTTGTTTTGATTGATGCTGGTATGCCAGATTCAGCAGAAGAAATTATTTCTGTTATTGAAAATCGATTTGGAGAAAATAGCCGTCCTAAAGCAATTATTTTAACGCATGGCCATTTCGATCATGTTGGAGCAATTATTGAATTAGTAAAACGGTGGGAAATTCCTGTCTACGCACATGAACTAGAAATGCCGTTTTTATTAGGAGAAAAAAGTTACCCTGAACCAGACGCAACGGTCGAAGGTGGCATGGTTGCGAAAATGTCCCCAATGTTTCCTAATGAACCAATAAATTTAGGAAACCACATAAAACCATTCCCGTCTGATGGAACAGTACCGCATATGCCTGGATTTAAGTGGATTCACACTCCAGGTCATACTCCAGGTCATGTTTCTTTTTATCGAGAAAATGATGGTACATTAATCGTTGGTGATGCATTCGTCACTGTTAAACAAGAATATTTATATAAAGTATTTACACAAGAACTAGAGATTAGTGGGCCACCTAGATATTTAACAACGGATTGGAATGCGGCGAAGGCATCTGTTGCTAAATTAGCAGCACTTAAGCCAACTGTCGCAGTTACTGGACATGGTTTACCACTGTCTGGTGATTTGTTAACAAGTAGCTTAGAAAAATTGGTTCATGATTTTGATGATATTGCAAAACCTGATTACGGGAAGTATGTCCATTAAGGTTTCTTTTATCATGATAACGCCTCTGTTTTGAAAAGCAGAGGCGTTATTTTTTTGCTATTCGTGGACTAAGTGTTTCGTACCACTATATAAACCGCTCGCCGATAAACCAAATACTAGTCCGATTATAATCCCATCTTTGAAGGGGATATCCATATACAAAATTCCAACTAGTAACCCTATCAAGACAGCTATTACTGGAGCATACTTTACTGGCAGTCCTAGTCGTTTAAACATCTCAACCAACCCTATAATTAGTGGAATGAACACTGCATCTGTTATTTCCATTTTTATACCGTCCTTTCTACCTTTGTGATATAGCCTTATTTAGGAAAATAGCATTTCATAATACATCAACAATACTTTATACTTTAAGTCTACATTGAAAATAGGTTGGTTTTCTTAAGTTTGTCCGTTTCACTTCACTGCAGGTACTCGCTTTCCGCGGGGAGAAACGGGAGCCTCCTCGGGCTTCGCCCTGTGGGGTCTCCCGATTCCTCTTCTTCCCGCTGGAGTCTCGCACCTTCCGCTACGTTCCACTCTCGGTTCTAAATTTCGAAAGGTAAAATATCGTAGCAACTCCCTAACCACTCGATTTCATATGCCATGGTGCAAAGTTCGTTTGCATGGTGGTCTACTTTGATAAAAATAAGAAGCAATGGCTATTGCCACTGCTCCGTTTTCTGCTAGTTACTTGTTACTTACTTCACTCGTAAAACTTGTCCAACATAAATAGTGTAATTTGCATCTAAATTGTTCCATTCTCTAATTTGTTCAATTGTACTTCCATATTGTCTACTTAAGGAGTAAACTGTGTCACCGGAAACTACAGTGTGGTAAATCGCTGTGTTTTTCTTTGGGAGGTTAAAGCATTTCGCTACTCCATTTACATGACCTCGAGCTACTGCTGTAAGCCAACTATCACTTTTCATCTTTGTTGAATCACTTGAGTGGTCGATAAATCCGTTTTCTGTTAAAAGCGCAGGCATATAAGTTTCTCTTAACACATGGAAGTTTTGTTGCTTCTTCCCACGGTCATTTAATTGATTGACCTTCATAATTTCATCGTGAATATTCGTTTGATACGTTGTTGTCGGTGCCCCAACACCTGGATAGACAAAACTCTCAAAGCCCGTTCCCCCACCTGCATTTACATGAACAGATAGGAAAAAGTCTGCACCCCATGAGTTTGCTTGATTTGTTCGCTCACTTAATGATCTTGTAGTATCACCTGTTCGAGACATGAGTATTGAGACGTTATCATACTCCGCTACTAAAATATCCCGAATCTTTGTTGAAATACTTAATGTAATGTTCTTTTCTTGAAGTCCATTACCGATTGCACCTGGATCTGTTCCCCCATGTCCTGGATCAATAAAAATTTTAACCATTTCTTCATCCCCTTGTTTAAAAATTAATTTATACAAACAATTTACCAGAGCGCGCGTTCGTATTTATTGCTTGTACACTTATTTTATGCGAACATACGTTCGTGTGTCAACTATTAATTTTAAATTTTCTAAATACTTATTCTTGAGATATTAAAATTCTTATTTAGTAATTCAGACTAATTGCGGGAAACCAGTTTATTTGTGGTAGGTAGACACCTTTTATTTGGGTTAAATCCTTTTTTATTTGCGATAAGCACCCTCTTATTTGCTGTAACACATTAATTTCATTTGCTCTAAAATAAATATTAACAAAAGTTAAATCCACACAATAAAGGCCAAATCAGAAACGATTTGGCCACACCTTTTTTTTAAAAAAGAGGCCGAAACTAACTCGACCTCTCCTAGTACATTATTTTTTCTCTGAAGGTGATACGTCCTTCCAATGATCTAAATCACGTAATCCTTCAACGTTTTTAGAGTAGAAGACCGGATCTTGTCCAGCTTTTTTCTGCTCTAAGTAATCTTTTAATGCTCCAAATGCAAACTTACCTAGTAAAGTAATAGCAATTAAGTTTACGACCGCCATTAATCCCATAAATAAGTCGGCCATATCCCATACAATTTGAAGACTTGCTACTGAGCCGAATAGTACCATACCGACTACTGCTGCACGGTAAATAAATAACGCTGTTTTACTAGAACGGATAAATTCAATATTCGTTTCTCCATAATAGTAGTTACCGACAATAGAACTAAAAGCAAAAAACATAATAGCAATCGCAATAAAGCTGCTTGCCCAAGCACCAATATGCTCACTTAATGCTAATTGTGTTAGTTCAATTCCTTGGGCTCCACTTGCAAATCCATCTGAAAGTAAAATCATTAACGCAGTTGCTGAACAGATGATAATGGTATCAACGAATACACCTAAACTTTGGATGAAACCTTGTTTTGCAGGATGGCTAACATTTGCCGTTGCAGCCGCATTTGGCGCACTTCCCATCCCTGCTTCATTGGAGAATAGACCACGTTTAATTCCCATCATTAAAGCAGCACCAACTCCACCACCAATTGCTTGCTCTAAACCGAACGCACTTTTAAAAATAAGGGCAAACATTGCTGGAACTTCTGTAATGTTAATTATGAGTACATAGATCGCAACGACTAAATATATCGTAGCCATAATCGGTACAACAATAGAAGAAACTTTCGCCACACGCTTTACTCCACCGAAAATAACAAGTGCAACGAAAGCAGCAAGAACAATACCTAACATTAGTCGGTCTGTTCCGAATGCGTTGTTAAATGCAAATGTAATGGTATTAGCTTGTACACTATTAAATGCTAAGCCAAAACAACAAATAATTAACACTGCAAATACGATCCCTAGCCATCTTGCCTTTAAACCTTTTTCAATATAATAAGCTGGTCCCCCACGGAAACCTTCTTTATCATTTATTTTATATATTTGAGCTAATGTACTTTCCACAAATGCTGTAGCAGATCCAATTAAAGCGATAAGCCACATCCAAAAAATAGCACCAGGTCCACCTAACGCAATTGCACTAGCAACACCTGCTAAGTTACCAGTACCGATTCTACTCGCGGCACTAATAAAAAATGCAGATAATGACGAGACACCTTTTTTCTTACCGCTTATTGCCGTATTTTTATCCCCTAATAAGCGGAACATTTCTAAAAAGTTTTTGAACTGGACAAAACCTGTTTTATACGTAAAATAAAGTCCTAAACCGATTAACATAACAATTAATAAATACGACCATAGTACGGTATTACCGAAGTCTAAAATCTTCACAAACCAATCCATACGTTACCTCCTTCATTTTTTCCCTTTTTCTAGGTTACCTCTTCATGAGAAGGATGTTCAATACAAACATTCTTCCAATTATATATGGATAACAGTTTCTCTCCACAATTAATTCATATAAAAAAATATTATAGTAGAAGAATCTATTTTAGTGAAGTTAGAAAATACCAATTCGATATTTAATGCACTATCTCGTTTTTAAAAATAAAAAATATGGCCGTAAATGAGTCGGCCATATTCCTTGTATTATCCGTTATTTTGTACAAACGTTTTAATCGGTTCACTTAATAGTACTTCATCATCATTAAAAAGCTCGATATAAACTGCATTTTCTTTTTCAATCTTTTTTTCTAGTTCTTTAACAGAATATTCTCCAGTCACCATTCGCATTTCGCCAACTGGGACAACTTCACCATTCCCTCTGAAATATTGCTCTGGTAGGACAATTTCCGTTGATTTAATGATATTTTCCACTTCGCCATCTTTTACAAGGAATCTAACAGAGAAGGGCTGGTCTGTATCTAGTTCTGTAACTTTTATGTTTCCAGAAAACTGTAGATATTCAATGTTTGTGTTTTCCATCTTTTTTAATGCAACTTGTCCATTTTCAATGACAGAAGATGTTTCTTCGTTATTATTACTACAACCTACTAATACAATAAATATCGTAATTATTATCAGCGCTAACTTTTTCATCTGTCTACCCCTCGTCCATAGTCTTTTTTATCTATTATAGTACAAAACAGAATGGTTTGAATAGTTAGTATTTTTATTTTGGAAGAATATCCAATTACTCTTTGAAAATGGTAATATAAAATATATTAGTCAAAAAAGAAGGGATGCCGGTATGTCGATATCGTTCAATCTAAATGAATATAGTATAACTATCGAGGGAACAACACTGAAGCTATTACGTAAAGAGTTTTTATTACTCGATTTCTTATATCAAAACAAGAATCAAACTTTAACTAGGGATCAGTTGTTACAAGCAGTATGGCCACTTCAAGTGCCCTCTGATCGAACAGTTGACGACCATATATATAGGTTACGAAAAAAGTTAAAAAAATGGGACAATGTGGTAACTATTGAAACTGTAAAGGGGTTAGGTTACAAATTGGTCTTATATGTACCTTTTCATGAAAGCCACGAAATAGCTCATGATATGGAGTTCCAGTCTTTAACGAAGAACCTTATTTCGAAGTATCATCTCTATGGTCACGGACAGGCAATACAGCAATTAATCGATGGGTCAACATTCGGTATTCAATTGGATGATAAACATAGACTGTTAGTGAACTTTTTACAGGGAGATTTTTTATCCATTCTCCATTCTGCCGAACTAACTAATAAGGAAAAAGCACTCCCGTTATTCGGTCTTTATTTACTGTTAGAAAAGGATACAAAACTTGTAGACTACTACTTAACCAACTTAGAATTAAAACAATACTTTGGTGAAGATGATAAAGAAGAAATTGACTTGATTCGAATTTTATTCGAACTTCGAAAAGGAAATAATGACCTGGCAAAGAGTCTACTAATACAGGCCGATTCGAACATATCACCAAAATTAGTCGGTTTTTACGGTTTTTTTCAAATTAATTGGCTTACATATGCAATCAGTATAAAGGATTGGGATTTAGCCGAACAGAAAATAGATGTGCTTAGTTCCTTTTTTGAGCAGCACCCTTTCCAACGTGAATATGGTTTATTTTTAACGCTAAAAGGAATTTATCACTTCTATGTAAAAAGGAAAGTAATTGCTGTAAATTATTTCACTCAAGCCTTTACTGTCCTGAAAAAGACCAAATTTGCTTTTCCGACCATTCACGCTCTATATATTGCTGATATATTACGTGTTAAGGACATATCAGAAGAGGCAAGTGAGATGTTAGCGATGAAAACAGAAGAAGTATATGAACAATATGAGCTACCATTATTAACAATTAAAATAAAAAAATTTCTTGATTCGATTCTCTGATATTCCTCTGACATTCCTACGATATCTTTTAAATACAAAGATTTCAGAAGGGATGTATGAAAGATGACAACAAATTTAAGAAAAGAAGAAACAATTTGGCAAAATTCGATATTTATGAGGCTTTTTGCTTCCTACTCGGTATCCATGCTTGGACATTGGTTCGACATGGTCGCTATTATTGTTTTATTCGGGTATGTATGGAATGCCGACCCAATGATGATTGCATTAATTCCGGTTGCTTATGCATTACCACAAGTAGTGCTAGGACAATTCGCTGGAGTGTTGAGTGATAAATTCCATAAAGTGAAGATCATGATGGTCGCTGATTTTACTACCGCTTTATTGACCTTTATTTTATTATTTTCGAATCATCCAATCACAGCTATTATCGTTATTTCATTACGAGCAACTGTAAATGTCGTGCACTCCCCTGCTCAACAAGGTCTAGTTAAATTAGTAGTAAAAGAAAACTTAATAATGAAAGCTATTACCTTAAACGGTTCGGTTAATCAATTATCAAAAATCATCGGGCCATTTATAGGTGCCAGTTTAGTCGGAATTGCATCACCAAAACTATGTATACTTATAAATGCTATCGCCTTTACCATTTCTGCCATTATTCTTCTTACTATTATCGTTAATAAGGAAATGGTTAAGAAAACAACAATGATTGGTCAACAAAATGCTGAAACAGAAAAGGAACATTTCTGGGGCTCTTGGAAAAAAGGCTGGGTGATTGTTTATCAAAAGAAAGTATTATTCGTTAGTTTGATAGCTTGTTTTCTAGCTTTTACAGCCATCCAAATGATTGACTTTCAATTTCCTGTTTTTTTCCGTGAAATTGCACCACATCTACCACAATTAGCTGGGTGGATTATGGGTAGCTCAGGTCTTGGAGCTCTAGTTATGATTCTTATGTTAAACCGCTATAAAAATCTAAAACAGTATGGGTGGCTTATTGGAGGTAGTTTAGTATTAATTGGTGGAGGATTTGGAGGGATTGGTTTTTTACAGGAAGGATTTATACTAGCTATTCCTTTAGCTCTCTCCTTTATTCTTGGTTTAGGAGTAGGTCTCCTTTCTATTACATCCCAATACATTATACAAATGGAGACAAAACAAGACGAAATCGGTCGTGTTACAGGTATCTCTAATTCAGTGATAAGCTTCACTGTATTAATATCTCCAATAATGGGTGGTGTATTAATCCATCATTTCGGCTTCATCCCAGTTTGCCTATGTGTCGCTAGTTTTTTAGTTATCATTGGTATTTCCCTTTTTGGTGGAAACAACGTTTTATTTAAAACACGTCGGGAAGAGGATGAAAAAGCAATGTCTTTGACTGAATAGTTTCTATTTCTTTAGAGTTGCTTTGTCCTAAAAGAGGCTGAGACAAAACTAAATTTATCATGATAAAAAACGAACAATCGCAGGATTAGCGGAGGAAATATACGTAGACTCCAGCGGGAGGAAAGGCGAAGTTGCTGAAAAAGTCCCTATAAGAATACACAATATCCCCACTTTTTAATATAATTAACCTATTATATTAAAAAGTGGGGATTTCCAATGTTAGAACGACAGCCTTCATTACCTTTAAGCGCACATTACCAACTTTACGATATGTTAATTCCGAAAGATAACTTTCTTCGTCAAATGAAGGAATTGGTCGATTTTAGTTTTGTGGAAGAGGAACTAGAAGATAAGTATTGTTTAGATACTGGGAGAAATGCTGAACCACCTGTTCGAATGTTTAAATATTTACTTCTAAAACAAATACATGATCTGTCTGATGCAGACTTAGTTGAACGAGCTAGGTATGATTTGTCTTTTAAATATTTTTTGGATCTTATCCCAGAGGCTTCTGTTATCCATTCTAGTACTTTAACCAAATTTCGAAGACTACGTTTGAAAGATAAGGACTTAATGAATGTACTTGTGGCGAAGACAGTCGAACTTGCATTGGAACACGAGGTTTTAAAGAGTAACACGATTATTGTAGATGCCACGCATACATTATCACGTTTCCATTCCAAAACAGCGAATGAATATGTTCAAGAGAAATCTAAATCATTACGGAAAGTTGCCTATCAACATCAACCATCTATAAAAGAAAAGTTCCCAGATAAACCAGCCACAGATTCATTAGAAGATGAGTTAGCTTATACCACTGCCATACTCGAGGTTCTCGAAAAAGAGGAACAATTAAAGCAGTTGCCAGCTATTAAAGAAAAAATCAACATGGTAAAAGAAGTTGTGGAGGATATTCAAGAAGAAGCGAATTATGGCGGAGATCCCGATGCACGAAAAGGATATAAAGCTTCAGATTATTCCTTTTTGGGATATAAGACACATATTGCGATGTCAGATGAACGCATTATTACGGCTGCCGTGGTTACCTCAGGTGAGAAAAGCGATACCAAGTACTTAAAAGAATTGGTAGAGACTAGTGAGGAAAATGGTTTCATGGTGGATACAGTAGTTGGAGATACCGCATACTCTAGTAAAGATAATCTACAATATATGAATGAGAACGAAAAGCAATTAATTTCTCGCCTGCATCCTATCATTACGAACGGAAATCGTAAAAGAGGAAAGGAATTTGAATTTAATAAGGACGCAAATATGTATGTATGCCCCGCTGGCCATTTAGCTAATAAGAAGTCAGTTAAAAAAAGACAAGATACATCCCAGAATCCGCAGTTGAAATACTTTTTTGATGTAGAGAAATGTAAAGTTTGTCCGCTACGCGATGGCTGTTATATAGAAGGGGCCAAAACCAAAACGTATTCAGTATCGATTAAATCCTCGGAACACCTTTCCCAAGAAGCATTTCAAGAAACAGAGGAATTTAAGCGATTAGCTAAAACACGTTACAAAATTGAGGCTAAAAATAGCGAATTAAAACATAGACACGGGTATAAAAAAGCCAATTCCTCGGGTCTATTTGGTATGAAAATACAAGGAGCTACCACCATATTTGTCACTAATATGAAGAGGATAATCAAACTAATAAATGAAAAATAGGTAAGAAATTGACCTGTGAAGGAGATAAAAAGGAGTATTTTCTGATTAAAAATCAAAAAGTACTCCTTTTATTTCTATAAATTTTTATCTGGTTTAAATATAACAACCTTTTTCAGCAGCTTCGAGGAAAGGCATAGGTGAGACCCCGCAGTGCGAAGCACGAGGAGGCTCACCAGCCGCCCGCGGAAAGCGAAGTATATTTCAGGAGCGAGTTTTCCCTGGATATTTTTTTGTTCGTTTTTTACTTTCATGAAAAAAGTTATGTCCCAACCTCTAATCAGAAAAACGATCATATATTTTGGATTGGTAGTTTTTAAAGGTGGCTGAGTTTGTTTCTTTTTTCTTTTTATCCATTATTTGATTAAAGCGAAGTAGTTTTTCATTTAGGCGTTGCGTTAGTCTTTGTTCTTCTAAATCATCGTGGGCATTTTTGATTAAGTCTTCTATATATTCAATTTCCGAACGAACTTGTTGCTCCTCCATCATTCCAGCGTTTTTCATCATTTTATAGGCCATTCGCATTTCTGGGGGAACATTCGAAAGGTCTTCTAGTTGCAGTTTTTTGCCGTAACCAGGTAAGTTTTCAAACTCACCTTCTTCATACGCTTTCCGAATTCGGTCATCCGTTAATCTTGAAAAATCCAATTCACTCACGTCCCTTCGCTCTCTTATTTTTATTTTACCCTATTTCCACTATGAAAAATGTGAATATTTTAAAAACTATTTTAAGTTTACGAATCCGGATTTCAGTTATATAATAATTGTTTGTGGGTCCTTTGAGGCCGGGCGGGAGAGGGAAACTGAATAAGGATGTTTTTCATGCTTCAATGGCTAAAGAGCTATTTTGATTTATCTGGACATGAAACGAACTTGAAACGTGAGTTCATGGCTGGTTTAATTTCTTTCTTTACCATTGTGTACATTATTGCTGTTAATGCTTCCATTCTTGCAGAAGCAGGAATTCCTCTTGAAGCTGGAATTATAGCCACCATTTTAACTTGCGTTGTTGGGTGTTGGTTAATGGGAATATGGGCAAATGCTCCAATTATTCTCGTTCCAGGTATGGGAATTAATGCGATGTTTACGTACACGTTAGTCCTTTCTATGGGGTTATCGTGGCAAGAAGCATTGGGCGTTGTAGTAGTGTCTGGGATTATTGTTACCATTGTTTCCTTCACACGTTTGTCCCAACTACTACTTGAAGCAATTCCACACTCTTTAAAGCATGCTATTACAGTAGGGTTAGGTTTATTTTTAACACTAATCGGATTAGAAAAAGGTGGCTTAATTGTTAAAGGAGAAAGTTCTCTTTTAGCGTTAGGCGATATGACAAATCCCTTTGTTATCGCAACGATCCTTTCTATTATCGTCACTGTAATACTATTCATTCGTAACGTTCCAGCTAATTTTTTAATTAGCATTATCGTTGGAACTGTTATAGCAGGATTGCTTGGTGTGGTTAACTTTTCAGATGTAGGCAATAGTTCTATTTCATTTGAAAGTTACGCTTCCTTATTTGGTGCTATTTCGTTTGAAAAGGTAGGTAGCTTCGCGTTTTTAGTTGCTGTCTTTTCCTTAACGATGGTCCTATTATTTGAAAATATCGGACTGATCAACGGGCACCTAAATATGATTAATCGACCTGACAAATTTAAACGTTCCTTCCAAGCAAACGGAATTTCTATTTTAACGAGTGGACTTTTCGGATCTAGCCCTACCGTTTCTACTGTTGAGACGGCTGCCGGAATTGTTGCTGGAGGTAGAACGGGTGTCACAGCAATTGTTACTGGTAGCTTATTTTTACTTTCCATTCTTGCTATTCCTTTCATGGCTATTATTCCTGGTAGTGCGATTGCACCAATTTTAATTATTATTGGTGTTCTCATGCTTCAAAGTGTGAAGCAAATCGACTTCCACGATTTATCAGAAGGAATTCCAGCATTTTTAGTGGTCGTGATGATTCCATTTTCGTACAGTATTGCAGATGGAATTGCATTTGGATTTATTGCTTACCCACTAGTAAAGCTTGCAATAGGAAAAGCAAAAGAAGTACCAGCAACCTTGTACATCATTGCAGCGCTATTTTTCTTAACATTTGTAGCGCACGTGTATTGATAAGAACACTTATCGGTTTAACTAACACTCAGACGTCATTGTCTGAGTGTTTTTTCATTAGAAAAAAATAAGCAGACCCGCATCTATAGAGGGTCTGCTCTGTTCAATCAAACGTTTGATTTAATTAGAATTTGTATTAGGATTATTATTTTTCTTTCTTTCACGTAAGTAACTAAAACCTTCTTTTATAATGATTGGTAGTGCCAAAATGATTACTTGTCTAACAAACCTTCCCATAAGGAATCTCCTCCTTGTTCTTCACAAGTATAGTTTCTATCGTAGAAATAAAAAGTATTCATTTTAGCCTAGCACTTCATACTTACATCATTTCCTTATGTAATATCTTATCGTTCCGTCTTCTAATAATTCGTATTTTATTTGTGCCGCTTCTAAAGAGGCAAATAATTGTTCTTTTTCTAAATCCACTAGTTCTTGTGATGCTGCCAATAATTCCTCAATCGTATTTACTTGATAATTATTTATTTCTACCATAAGTGCCGCTGAAGACACAACCGAATAACGCTTCAATATAAGCTGTTTAACTGCTTCTTTATGTTTAGTAAATGCGGAAGGTGCGTTTAAGCTTTGGGCAGTAGCAATCCACTCTTTTCCTGATGCTTCAATTATCGGTAATAATTCAACAGGGACATCTTCTCCTTCTTTAAACGTTTGCAGTGTTTGTTCACTTTCTTTTAATAACTGCTCCACTTCTTGTAAATAATGGTTTGTTCGTTTATGTTTATAAGCTTCTACTTGATCGATGCCAAAAAGTAAAGCAATTACTATTACCATTAAACTTACCGCACTTACGATGATCCAGACGATTTGCTTTTTCGTAAACAACCGCTCTTTCTCTTCATAGAGTACTTCTTCTCTATCTTTCATCTTTCCATCCCCCACTTTTTAGGAAAACTCGCGACTCCCTTGGACGAAGCGAGCTGTATTAGTTACACTTTAGAAATTTTATACATACATTCCTATAAATTAAAATATACCATAATTTTCCCTCTGGTGGTTTCCATATTTATCTAGAGTTTTAACCCCCAAAAATCGACAACATTTTTAGAACGACTATATGAGACTCCAATAATAAGGAAGATTAGGTGAATATTATGTTTTCAAATGCAGAAATTGGGATTGATTTAGGAACAGCAAATACGCTCGTTTATAGTAAAAATAAAGGTATTGTTTATAACGAACCTTCCGTTGTTGCTTTAGATATAGAAACAAAAACTGTACTAGCAGTAGGGCAAGAAGCGAAAAATATGATTGGAAAAACTCCGGGTAAAATTGTCGCTGTTCGCCCACTAAAAGACGGCGTAATTGCAGATTTTGACGTGACGACAAGTATGCTTAAGCAAATTATGAAAAAAGCAACGAGAACGTTAGGTTTTACTTTAAAAAAGCCAAACGTAGTAGTATGTACGCCTTCTGGCTCTACATCTGTAGAAAGAAGAGCTATTCAAGATGCCGTTAGAAATTGTGGAGCAAAGCACGTTCATTTAATTGAAGAACCTGTCGCTGCTGCTATCGGTTCTGACTTACCAGTAGAAGAGCCTGTTGCGAATGTTGTTGTCGATATCGGTGGTGGTACGACAGAAGTTGCGATAATTTCTTACGGTGGCGTTGTATCTTGTCACTCCATTCGAGTTGGTGGGGATCAATTAGACGAAGATATTATCCATCACGTTCGCAAACGATATAACCTCCTCATCGGAGAAAGAACGGCAGAACAAATTAAAATGGAAATTGGCTACGCTCTAGTCGAACATCCAGAGATGACGATGGAAATTCGTGGCCGTGATTTAGTATCGGGGTTACCGAAAACAATTGAACTTCAATCCACTGAAATTCAAAAAGCACTTAAAGAATCACTACTTCATATTTTAGAAGCCATTCGCGCAACATTAGAAGACTGTCCTCCAGAATTAAGTGGAGATATTGTTGACCGCGGTGTCATCCTAACAGGTGGAGGTTCTTTATTAAACGGCATGCAAGAATGGTTAAGCGAAGAAATCGTCGTACCTGTTTACTTAGCACCAAATCCATTAGAATCCGTCGCAATCGGTACAGGCCGTTCGTTAGCGGTTATTGATAAAATTCAAAAAGTGAAATAACAGTAAAAACGAAAACGTAGAGATAAAAGTCTCTACGTTTTTTTGCATGATACTTTTTCGTATACATTCTTATAATCAAAATGTAAAATTATCCTTATAATGAGGTGAGATATTATGAATGAATTACTTAAACAAGCACATCGGTTCAGTAGCAAAAATAGAAAAAGTTTAGAGGAGAGCAATGTTTGCGGCTGTTTTTATTGTTTAAAAATCTTTTCTCCAGCACTAATTGAGGAATGGTGGGATAATGAGGAAACTGCCGTTTGTCCTCATTGTGGTATTGATTCCGTTATCGGTGACAGCTCTGACTTCCATATAACGAAAGAGTTTTTACAAGAAATGCATGAGGCGTGGTTTTAAAACAAAATGAAAAACGTACAGTTTCAATAGCACTGTACGTTTTACCATTTAGTAGAAAGATACTCATATACTTCATCTGGTACTTTGAAGCTAAGGCTAACATTTTTTATAATAAATTCGATGTATGGTCCTGTTTCATACGTAATAATAGTTGAAATTTCTTTTAACTCTTCTTCATTTTTATTAGAATTAATGACTGTTTTCGTATCTTCTTGAAACATTTTATATATTTTTCCTTGCTTTTCACCGGAAGGAATTTTTTCACTTTCCCATTGTTCCACTTTTAACGATTCAATAAATTCATGGATATCCTCACCGTCTATAACAGTCACTACAGTATTCGGTTCCTCTAGAACTTCAATTCTTTGAGCTTTTTCCATCCCTAGTTCTGTCTCATTGTTATCCTTTACACTATTACAACCTACAACTGTCAAGATAATGAATAGAAGCAAGAAACTTAGTTTTTTCATCTTCAGTTACTCCCCCTCCTTTTTCAACTTTTTTCCACTAACATAACCTTAACGTTAATTGCACTCGGCTTCAATACCTCTGTAGCCTTTATTTATATAGCCCTTAAGGCTTAAAAACGTAAAAAAGGTATACGAAAAAAACGCATACCTTCTCTTCTACTTATATGGTAAATCTTGATAAAAATAATTCGGCGTTACAATTTTATCTTCATATGATTGATGGAAGATATGTGTTGCTGCTGGAGAAACCGGTGGAATCAGCCATGTCCAATCTCCTGTTACGTGCCGGCATTTCTCTCCTTCTTGACGTTCAAAATGTTGAAATTGCATCGAAGCCGTATGATGATCGACAATACTTACACCGTACTTTTTAAAAGAATGTAACACCGCAATGTTCAGCTCAATAAGCGCCTTATCCTTCCAAAGCGTTGCATTACTAGAAGTATCCAATCCCATTATAGACGCTACTTTCGGTAACATGTTGTATCGAAATGTATCCGCTAAATTTCTTGCACCAATTTCCGTTTCCATGTACCAACCGTTAAAAGGCGCAGCGGTGTAATGAATTCCACCAACTTCTAACTTCATTTCTGAAATAATCGGAACGCTATACCATTTCAAATTCAAATCAGCAAACTCGTTCAACTCTGGATGAGTTAACGGCACCTCGAGCACAACGTCTCTCGGAATTTCATACACAACCGGCTCCCGGCCTATCACTTGAATAACAAGAGGTAGAAGGTCAAAGTGAGTTCCTTCCCCTTTCCATCCTAGCTTTTCACATTGTTTTGTAAATGCTATAGATGCCGGGTCTCCAATTACTCCATATTCCGTCTCATATCCAGCGTACCGAAGTAGTTGATGATTCCATATTCGTATTTCTTCCTTATCGCGCTTTGGCTTGTAAATTGTAATGGCTGGTCGTATTTTTCCGTTATTCGTTGCAAAATCAATGTGCTCGATTAAAGATTGCGCTATTTCTACTTCATCGTTTACATGTCTCTTATCAAAAACATGAAGCGAGTTCCAAAAAAGTCGACCGATACAGCGATTGCTATTGCGCCAAGCCATTTTCGCTCCATGCGCAAGTTCTTCATACGTATGATCGTAATACCCAGTTTCTTTTATTTCTCTTTCCACTTGCATTAATCTTACTTGAAGCTCTTCTTCCCTTTTTCCAAGCTCTTCATAACAAGTGACGAGAAATTTTTTTGCTTCTTGCCATAATTCCTTCGCTTGCAAAAAAGCCACCTCATTATAATCTTGTCATACTTTTTATTATATAGCTTTGCCCAAATGAAAAGTATGAACAACAAATGAACATTGCCTAACGGTTCGTTAACCTTTTAATTTCTCGCAAAACTGGCATTTCTTCTAATTCTTCATCTGTAACTTTCTCCCAAACAATTCCTTTTGGCTTGTCGTATGGAGAATGGGTTTCCAGTATTCCTTCTTCTGTTACAATCCAATCTGCAGTTAAATCGTATTCATCACGAGGTATGTCGTCGTCCACAAGTTGGGCACTTTGCACCGTCGTAATGACCGGTACTAACGGGTTTCCAAGTTCTCTAATAATAGCATACTCTCGGTCGGCATAACCCTCTCCTTTTCCTAATCGACGACCATCCTTATGCATGGCGACAGAACCGACAACAATTAGATCTATTGGAGGAATTTCTGTTAGGGGGATCACTTTTCCGTACGAAAGAATATGCTTTAAGCTAGCTGCTTTCCTTTCTTCACCTGGAGGTACCCATGATGGCTTAACTTGAATAAAGCCATCTTTCAAACGCGGTGTTGGAACTAACAATGTTTTTCCATCTTTTAAAATTTGAGTTCTTAACGGTAACTGAGGCGAATCAGGATTCACTTTAATTACTTTCGCATCTTTATAAACTTGCATCGTCGTGACAAAGCTAGCAGCCTTTTCCGCTCCTTTAAAATTTGGAATGCGACCTCTTAATGGAAACGGAAACCTCCCTAACTTTTCGTCCTCTAATTTAGTCCATACTTTACTTCGAATCGAATCTTTTAGCTCTCGGGTTTGACTCATTTTTTCCACCTATCTATCTCCACTCATTTTTTGGTACTTGTAACGTAAAGGATACCCCAATTTTATTACATACTGTTAAATAATGCATCATCATTAGTAGTACCGTACCAGTGTTCATTCCGATAATGACTCCACCCATGTTAAAGCTAGACATTGACCCTAAGAAAAAGATAAGCGCAAAGCCTACGACGTGCGACCAAACGATATGAATAAACGCATCTTTTATTAAGCCAAGCCCAATCATAAACGCTTGTAACGGAATGACAATAAAGTTAAAGAGGAAATTCGGCCACAACAATTGTAAATAGGTGGATGCTGATGAATTTTCAAAAAAGATATGTGTTAACGGATCAGCGAATATGTAACAAACAATGACTGCTGGAATGCCGTATAAAAAAGTAATGAACATTACTTGTTGTAGTAGCTTTTGTAACTTGACATGGTCTCCTTTTGAATGAGCTTCTGACACAGTTGGGATAAGAACAATCATTAAAGAGTGAGCAATGAATGCTGGGAAAAATCCAATCGTAATTGCAACTCCAGCAAGTAGCCCGAATTGTTCTAACGCCATCGTTTCCGTAAAGCCTGCTTTTAATAAGGCAATTTTAATTAAAAACGGTTGAACTGCATGCGTTACAGAATGAAAAATTCTCATCGCTGTTGTTGGGATAGAGACTTGTAAAAGACTCGCATGTACTGTACTTTTTGCTAATTCACTGTTAGGCTCTGTTTTCATTTTTCTCCATTGAGTGAAATACATAAGTACTAAGTAAAGACAAACAACGAGCTCTGTTCCGATAAACGTACAGATTGCAATAAGGATCGAAGTTTGTAAACTAAATTGAAACAAGTAGTAAACGACTGTGAGTAAAACTAGTTGCACAGCTTTTCTTAAAAAGTTGGAAAAGGCGATTTTCCCCATCATCTGTTTTCCCATAAAGTAGCCTCTTACAATTGAAGTAAACGAGATAATCGGAATTAATAGTAGAACGAGCCACTTTACTAACGGATGATAACTTTGGAAAACTGGTATATTTGGTAAGACGATCGCTGCTAATAGTAAATAAATAATAGTAAATTTCAACGTTAATTTAAACGTATGACGAAGCATACTAACGTGATATTTTTGCTCTTTTTCCGCCACAAATTTCGAGACCGATACCGGCAACTCAAGACTTGCAATAATGACGACTAAAAAAATGACTGGCATAATCGACATGTAAAGCCCTAGTCCAACTTCTCCTAGCTGCTTCGCTAAAACCATGTTGACAAGAAACTCTAAACTTTCCCCTAAAAATGCTGCCAGCGCTAATAGGAGTACTCCTTTGTAAAACTTCTTCATGCTTCTTTCTCCCTTCTCCCATTAAGAGGTCGTCCACGTATTCTAGACTACTAACCATCATATGAGACAAGTTTTCAGATTATAGCTATCGATTGGAGAAAAAGTTAGACAAGGTCGAGTGAATATGTTTGATTGTGTTGCAGGTTCTGCTATTTATGGTTTAGTTGCAAGTAGATTGCGTCTATCGGATTTTTATTTCGGCCAACCTCATGAGCTTTTTTTGCCAAGAGCACAAATTTTCGGCCATCTATCCGCGCTTTTACGCCAACTGGACACCTTTTTCGGCCAACCACCCGCGCTTTTGCGCCATCTGGACACTTTTTTCGGCCAACCACCCGCGCTTTTGCGCCAACTGAACTCTTTTTTCGGCCAACCACCCGCGCTTTTGCGCCATCTGAACTCTTTTTTCGGCCAACCACCCACGCTTTTGCGCCAACTGAACTCTTTTTTCGGCCAACCACCAACGCTTTTGCGCCATCTGGACACTTTTTTCGGCCAACCACCCGCGCTTTTGCGCCATCTGGACACTTTTTTCGGCCAACCACCCGCGCTTTTGCGCCAACTGAACTCTTTTTTCGGCCAACCACCCACGCTTTTGCGCCAACTGAACTCTTTTTTCGGCCAACCATCCGCGCTTTTGTGCCAACAGCACTTATTAATTGACGCACTTGGCAATTTTATTGACACAGCTGGAAAATTATTTGACGCACTTGGCGAACTTTTCGACGCAGCTGGATAAGTAATTGACGCACTTGGCGAACTTTTTGACGCAGCTGGATAAGTAATTGACGCACTTGGCGAACTTTTTGATGCAGCTGGATAAATAATTGACGCACTTAATGAGCTTTTTGACGCAGCTGTCCAAAATCGGTTTGGCTCCAACAGACCCCCGTGCTAAACGTACCAGTCCAAACTCAAATGGACGAACAAAAAAAGCCCCAAAAGTCAGGCTTCTACTAACTTTTGGGACAACCACTTCTAGTCTATTTTTTTCCGATCTTTGGACAGTATTTTCATTTGATCATTTTCTAATCCAAGTACAAAATTGCATTCATAATTAGTGAAGGTTAGGCCATCATCCCCACGCTGTTGAGTTTGGATGAGTACTGTTACGTTCACATTTCGATCCACCATTTCCGTGAACGTGCTGTTTATTTCAACAGCTAATACATTCATAAAATCCGCACGAAACTCTTCGTATGATAACGTTGATTGCAACTCACTTCCGAGTAAAGAATACGCAGTAACATAGTCTCGATGATTAATACTTTCAAAATAATATTGAGCAATATAGTTTGCAATGTCTTCGTTACTGGAAGATTGCCCGTTGTTGTTTCCAGGTACCGCTACACCCACTCTCGGCAGTGATGTCATCGGTGTTTCCGACCAACTTCTTATTAAACTAATGACATTGTTGATTGGAATACTAAATCCGATTACTCCTTGCTCCATGACAGCTGAATTAATCCCGATTACTTCGCCCGTTCTTGTGTCGATTAATGGTCCACCACTATTTCCTGGAGCAATTGGTGCGGATATTTGGTACATATCCTCGTATCGGAAAGGCTCGATGTGAAAAGATCTGCCAACACCACTAACAATTCCAGTTGTGACTGTGTTTTGTAGCCCAAGTGGACTTCCTAAAGCAATTACTTCATCTCCGAGTTCTGCTTTTTGATTGTTTGCTATTCTTAACGGCTTCGTTCCTTCTAGTTCCAGTACACGAACAACCGCAATATCTGTATCCACGCTAATGCCAATCACTTCACCTGTTAATTCTTTTGAATCAACAGTAATTACTTTTACTTCTTTCGCATTCGCAACGACATGCGCATTCGTTATAATATCTCCTTGATTATTGTAGAGGAAACCTGACCCAAAAGATCCGTCCGCAATTTCTATTTTCACGACTAATTTTTGCGCCTCATAAATGATTTCCTTTAATTGAGGATTCACTTCCTCTTTCTTCGTTTCCTCTGCTTGAATATATAAACTAGATGGGGCCGCTAATTGTTTCGGTAACGTATTTTTCACCCAAGACCAAGCATATACACCAGCTGCGACTATTAATAAGGAGAGTATTGCGTTTAACACCCAAACTTTTTTCAATTACGTTCTCCTCCTTATTCTACAAACCAAGTAATGTTATCAATTTCAACCGTCACTTCATCGTCTACGTCAAAATAGTAGTCTTCAAACTTACCAGTTTCTCCAGGGCTTAGCGTATATGGGAAAACAGTTGTCGAACGTTCCTCTATTTCTTTCCGGTTTTTATCTAATATTTTGTAAGAAACAGTAATCGATGAAATGTCTGCTGTTGCCACATTTTTTATTTCTCCTGATACGACTAACCCTTTGAATTCATCCATTTCTGCCTCAAAGGAAACAACTTCAACCGCCGCTGTTCTATTTTTTAATTCTTCTTGTGCAGCAGCTTCTTTCGCTCGTTCTATTCTCTCTATTTCCGCTTGTTCAAATGCTTGTTGATCTAGCTGCACTTTCTCTTTAAAAGCTAGCAACCTTTCATCGTTTAACGCATATTGCAAGCCTCTATCCGCAATCGCAAGTGCTCTCGTAAATTGTCGATTTTCCAGCTCTTTTTCCGCATCTTCAATCGATAGTTGAACGATTCGATTCATAATTTGTTCTTTTACTACTTTCCCATCTTCGCTCGGAATTGAAGATAGTATTTGTAGCTGTTTTGCTAGTTCATCAACAGTCGTTAATTTTTCTAAGTCCATCACAATTTTGGCAATTTTTATCGATCCTTCAAGACTGTTAATTTCACTTTTAATTTTATCTGCAAGCGGGCCCTGTATATTATTCATCCCTTCTCGCATCTTTTGTAATTTTTTCTCTGCCTCTTCAAAGTCTCGCTCTTCTAGTAAGCTAGCTACTTTTTGTAGTTCCTCTTCATATTCTTCTACTATCGAAACTACTTCTAAATTATTTCTTAATACAAAATAATTCGGGCGCTTTTCTAACGCATCTTTTAAATACGTTTTTGCACGATCATAATCTCCGTCTAGTGCTAAGCTTTCGGACGTTTCCTTCCAAGCTAACACTTGTGCATTTACTTTTTTCTCATAGGAATAATAGGCGAATATAGAAGCGAACACGACAATAGCTGTTAGGATGGGTAAAAAGAACGGAACCATTCGTTTTCTTCTTGATGTTGTACTTTTTCTATTTCTCTCCAAAAGAGTAGGCTCTTCTTTTAAACTAACTCCACAATTGGAACAATAGTTAGCGTCTTCCACTACTTTTACACCACAGCGGTGACAAAACATTTACATTTTCCTCCTTAGAAAAACTTACCCTTTGTTATGCAAGTAAAGGATCTGTTATTACTATGCAAATCTATCTATAGTTTCAAGGTTAAAATCGAGTCAATCTTACTTCTATCATTTTAACGCATATTCATGTCAAATTGTGTAACATAAGCTTTAAAATTTAAAACTAACTGAGGGGATTTTTTCCAAAAGAAAAGGATACTATCTTTTTTTAGCGAATATAATTGGAAAAAGGAGTGATGAATTTGAATAAAGAAGTTTTACAATCGTTTATACATAACCCGTTTCCGTATTTAGAACAATTTAGCCAAGGAAACAATGTTCAGTGGGTTCATCTTTTTAATACATCTGGCTGGCTAGTTACTGGCTATAAAGAAGTAGAAACGGTATTAAAAGATGGTAGATTTATGAAAGAAATCCGCAACCTATTACCTCCAGATCAAATCTTTACACCACCTGCTCATTTAATGCCCGCGGTCATGACGGTTAGAAATATGATGCTTTTTAAAGATGCACCAGACCATACACGATTAAGAAGCTTAGTAACGAAAGCTTTTACACCTCGAATGGTAGAAAAACTTCGGCCAACGATAAAAAGTTTAGCCTCTTATTTAATGGAGCAACGAAGAGGAAAAGAGCAACATGAAATTATTCACGATTTCGCTTATCTGTTACCTGTTATGGTAATAGCCGAGCTCATTGGGGTAGAAAAAGAAGATCGTGACCAATTTAGAATATGGTCCGAAGCGTTTATTAAATTCATTGATTTTAATACGACAGCAGAAGAATGGGAGGCTGCTGCTCCACATGTTGAAGAAGCAAACAATTATTTTCGTGAATTAATTAAAAAAAGAAGGCTAGAGCCTGCAAATGACCTTTTAAGTGGGCTCATTACTGCAGAAGAAGCTGGCGATAAATTAACAGAGCAAGAAATTATTTCAACATGTTTACTTCTATTAATTGCTGGTCACGAAACGACAGTAAATTTAATTACGAACGGATATTATCAACTATTAAAGCATCAGGATCAGTATGAAAAAGTTCGGGAAGACCGCTCCCTTCTTTCCAATCTAGTCGAAGAAACGTTACGTTATGACCCACCTGTATTACTAACTTCAAGATGGGTTGGGGAAGATATGAATCTATTCGGTGTTGAGATGGAAAAAGCACAGATGGCTTTTGTCGTATTAGGAGCAGCAAATCGAGACCCAGCAGTAGTAGAGCGTCCTCACGAATTTGATATTATTCGTAGCACGATTAAACATTTATCATTCGCATCAGGACCTCATTTTTGCTTAGGTGCTCCTCTCGCTAGACTAGAAGCAGAGATAGCATTTGAAACATTGTTAGACCATTTTCACCAACCAGAATTAATGGAAGAACCAACACGGAGAGCAAATGTCGCTTTCCGCGGTTTTGAAACGTTGAAGGTGAAGGCTGAGGTGAAAATTTAGTTATAAAAAAATCCGCAAACCTTTTGAGTAGTTTGCGGATTTTTCGTTTAATTTAAAAATAATGGTCCTGCAGCTTTTGCTCTTATTTTCGTTGCATTTCCTGGTAAGTATGCTAATGGAACATCTTCAAAATCTACGATGTATATTTGCTCCGGATCTGCTCCTGCTTTAATCGCTTCTTGACGGGCCATATCTTTTGCAAGTTCCATCGTTTTTTCTCTGCCTAGTTCATCTACGGAAAAGATTTTTTCAATTTGACCACTTACTTGAGAAATAGCAGAACCGATCGCATTGGCTACACCAGCATTTGTCGGCTTTATCACTTCTGAAGCGCCTTGAAGCTCGCCTGGGAATAGGACACTTCCTCCTCCAACTAAAATTACTGGGATAGGCTCTTGACTAGTCTTCATTTTATCAATCGTTTCTTCTACCATTTCAATCATTCGATCATAAATTTTTTGGAGTAATTCTTTGTTTAAGTGCGCGACTTTACTTGGGTCACCAAGTTCGACAATCCCTAAGGCAACCGCTACATCAGTTGTCGTTAACGTATCTCCACCAAAAATTAAACTTTTTTGTGGGAGCTTATGTCCGACACTGTCAGGTCCAATTTGGAAGCTTTCGTCTTCGGCAATTCGGACAATTGTTCCTCCACCTAAGCCAATTGCTGTTATATCCGGCATACGGAAGTTTGTCCGAACACCACCAAGTTCTACCGCTAAAAACGATTGACGAGGGAAAGAATCAACTAATACTCCAACATCCGTTGTTGTTCCACCTACATCGATAACAAGGGCATCGGCTCTGTCTGATAAATAAGAAGCACCACGCAAACTATTCGTCGGTCCACAAGCAATTGTAAGAATCGGATATTTCACCGTATATTCTACCGACATTAACGTTCCGTCGTTTTGACCGAAAAATACTTGTGCATGTATCCCTTCTTGTTGTAGTGCATTAATGAAGCCAGAAGCTGTCGTACGAGCAACCTTTACAATCGCTGCGTTTAAAATCGTAGCATTTTCACGCTCTAGTAAACCGACACTACCGATTTCATGCGAAAGCGATAGAGCAACTTCATCACCTAACACTTCTTGAAAAATTGCTGCCGCTCTCTGCTCATGGTCAGCGGATACTGGTGCAAACACGGATGTAATCGCAACAGAGTCTACTTTTCCTTTTACTTCATGAGCTATTTTGTATAAGTGCTCCTCATCTAACTCAGCAATTGTTCTTCCGTCGAATTCATGTCCGCCACGAACTAAGTAAACATGTTTTCCGAGCATTTCTCTTAAATCATCTGGCACTCCTACTAACGGTTTAATCGCTAAAGTAGCTGGTGCCCCAATACGAACGATGGCTATGTTATTTAATCTTTTTCTTTCTACAATTGCATTCGTACAGTGCGTTGTACCTAACATTGCGTGCTTTATTTCGTTTACAGGTACATTTGCAGAAGCAACTACTTTGCTTAATGCATCATATATTCCACTACTAACATCTTCTGTAGTTGAAGCTTTAACTTCAGCTACTACGTTATAGTTTTCATCTATCACTACGGCATCTGTATGAGTTCCCCCAACGTCAATTCCAATTCGGTAATTCGGCATTAGTTATTCTCCTTTCGTAACAGCTGTTCCACCGGTGAAAAATCTAAGTCATAGCCAAAATAGCGTGGACCTGCTACTTCAATCCCTTTTTGTGTACGCCACTTCTTGTCTGCTGGGATACCGATCACAACACAGCGCGCTCCGTATTTTAATCCTTCTGTCGTAATTGGCATTCCAGTTTCTTTGTCTAACACTGTTATTAAATCAGGAGTAACACATAACACATTATCTTTCGTTTCTGCTAGCAAATGTTCGTTTTGGAAGTGGAGGTAGCATTCTTCCCCTTTATTTTCTTCCAACCCTTCGATAGTCGCTGTTCCTTTCGAGAAGCCTTGCTGTGTTTTTCGGTTAATATCGGTAACTTTTCCTTTAAATAATGAATAACCGTTCGTTAAGGCAATTACTTCATCAATTGGGTTTTTATTATTTTTCTTCGCTTCACGAATCGCTTTTCCGATTTGCTCTTCAAACGTTAACGAATGATGAATGGCAGATTGTTTTATATTTTTCCCCGTCATTGGATAGATAGATAGCATAACAGAACCACCCATTTCAATCGTAGCTCCGCGGGCAATTCTTTCCGCCCAAACACTATCAATCGTGTTAAATAATAAATTGTTTCCTTTTTCGTCGGATAAAACCATCGGTGTTGCCTTTACACCATCTAGATGAAACGTCACCATTTGCAACTCAGGGAATGCTCTCCCCATCCCATCAGCATCGATGACTGGTAAACCTAACCTAGCAGCTAGCGCTAGCGGCAGAAGGGAATTCACCCCACCAGCTTCAATCGGCATCGTTGCAAAAATTTCTTTTCCTAAATAGTTTTGTAAAGTTTGAAAAGATTCAATTGCTTCTTCCCCACTAGGTACTTTTTCAATCATAACAGTTGGTGCACCCATCATGGCAGTGGGCACGACTAATGCATCGTCGGGAACTTCATCGATACTTAAAAGTTTAATAGGCCCGTACTCTTCTATCGCTTGTAACGCCATTAGTTTACCAATGTAAGGGTCACCCCCACCTCCAGTACCTAATAGAGCCGCCCCAATCGCAATATTTTCAATCTCTTCTTTTCCTATATATCTCATGAATGTTATGCTCCTTTCGCCTTTAGTTCGATATCAGCTTGTTCATTTTTATTTAACGTTTTACTTACGATAAACTGAAGGATAAATGCTACTAAAAATGCGTCAAATCCAGATGCGCCGGTTAGTGTGAACCAACCGAAACCATTCGGACTTGGTGTCGTACTGAAAGCAACGAACGATGCGATTCCCCAAATTGCGATACTTACAAGATTAATATTTTTTACATTTGATAAGTTACTAAATTGATATTTAGATCTATTATTTAAGAAATCACCTACATAAATTCCTCCAATCGGAGGGATAAGTGCACTAAGGAAAATTAAAAATGGAATAAAGTTATCATAAATGCCACCGACCGCCATTAGTGTACCGATTGTTCCAGCTACTACTGTTAACATAGATTTTGGTACTTTTTTGAACACTACAGAAAAGCCAAGTGCCGAAGAATATAAGTTATTATCATTGGTTGTCCATTGAGCGAGAATAAGAATTAATAAAGCCGCTGATCCCCAACCTAAACCGAGCATAATCGCTACAATATCAACCTCTGTTGTTGCTTTCGCTAAAATTGCTGCAATAATTAAAACGATACTAAATCCAACGAAGAAGCCGACGAATGAAGAAATAACTGCATCTTTCGTAGAGCGCGCATATCGAGAAATATCTGGGCCGATAATCGCTCCAGTCGCTAATGAACCGATAATTAGCGAAACAGATAATCCTACCGTTAACGCATCTCCAAATAGTGGTGCATTTGCAACTGTTGAAAAATCACTATTGCTCATTACTTTTCCTAACGATGCAATTAGTAAAACCGCTAATAATGGCACTGCAACTAAGCTTAATTTTTCAATTGCTTTATAGCCGATAAATGCAGTAAGCGTCATACAAATTCCACCGATTACTACTAACAACTTCGGATGTACACTTACATTAAATACGGACAAAATAACGTTGTGTAACGTTGCTCCGAATATATCTAGCTGTACCCCGAACCATCCAAATAGCGCAATTGCGATGATGATGGAAACTGCATAAGAGCCGTAACGACCGAGGGCGAACTTCGAAACAAACGATGTAGAAAGGCCTGTTTTTGCTCCAACCACTCCACATAAAGCACTTAAAATAGCTAAAATAAACGTCCCTACAAAGGAAGCGATAATTGCTTGTGATAGTGGCAATCCTCCACCTAACGCTCCACCTAGTGCCGTTGCGGAAAGAGCAACAATACCACCTAGCCACACGATGGAAAGCTTTAACCAACCTTTTCTTTGTTCTAACGGCACCGGTTCTCGTTCATAATCTTTTGTAATAGCTTGATCTTGTTTGATTGTCATGAGATTGTCTCCTTTTCTTTTTTATCTAATCCGATAAAAAGTGATTGTATTAATGAATCTGCTAATTCCACTTGCTCTTTAAAACTTTCCCCTTCATACAAGTTAATTCCCCAAAACACACCGTTACCGATTAGCACATATTGCTTAATAATTCGATCTACCTCTTGATCTGATATTGTCGGGTAATCTTGTTTGATTAGAGTTTGCAATGAATCTATTAACCAATTATTAAACTTCAGCATGTACTTTTTTAAATAAGAATCTATTTCTGGAATTGGAGAAGTGACAAGGGAAATGAATGCAATCGTTCCTTGCATATCGCCTGTATGGTGAGAAGCTATACCGTGTAACATTTTTGAAAATATTTCTTCTACCGGATGATCCTCGTTCTCGGCTAACACAGTTTGCATCGCCTGAAAATGAGCTTGTAAAAGTTGTTCAAATGCAGCGATGAATAGTTCTTCTTTATTTTCAAAAAAGAAATAGATAGATGCAGGCTTTATCCCAACCTCATCAGCAATTTTTCGCATCGTTGCTCCATGATAACCATGTAAAGAATATTGGTGCAGTGCAGCCTCAATTAATTTTTGCCTCATTTTCACACCACCTAACGTTTGTTAGGTAACATTATATTCTGATAATTAATAGAAATCAATGAAATATTTTTACAATTTTGATAACCTAGAATATTTCGTAAATTTTGTAAGCACAATCATTGCTTGTTATGGATTTTAATGGGTGATTTGTAAATAAAAAAAAGCCCGCTAACGAGAGCGAACTTTAGGTGACACTTCTTGTGTGAAATTGGGATACTCCGTAATCTGACGAATATACAATGGCCGTACCCACTTGCCAATAATCTTTTGTAATCCAATAACTTCCAACGATGATAACTATTAAAATAATTATCATAATTGCTAGTAAATAGGCTGGTTTCATGTTTGGCCTCCAAATTTATGTAATGATCTACTTTTAAGTATTCTAGATATTTTTTTCGTATCCTTTATTCTTTTACTTCCTTTCATAAAAAAACCACCCTCTGAAGGATGCGTATTGTCAAAACTTTATATAAAAATAGGTTATTAAATCCTATGTTAGAGGGCTTTATAAGCAAAAAAATTGCCACCCCCTGAATTCTGTAGATAATTGAGGTTACCACAACACCCAATTCCAGAAAAGGAAGTGACAATTTGTACCCTCAAATTATAACCTATTTATTAACTTTTATAAACTATCAAGAACAAATTATTCGAACTTTGCTTACTCTATTGATTGGAAAAAGCATGTTCGATAAACCAAAAGAAGCTCCTGTTAATCAGCCTTATCGAAAGCTTCAAATTGATGATTTACCTATTATTGAAAAACTAGAAAGGCTCGATTATCAGCTTTTATTAGCGGAACACCTTCAATCCAAAGGGAAACCGTTAAAACCAGTACAGCGTCGAGCGAATTCTACGCCCGTACCGTCTACCTTATGTTGTCCTAAGTGTGGTGCTCCTTCTGCGTATTTGTACGCAAACAACGGAGGAAAAGGACAATATCAGTGTAAGGTGTGTGCGTGTGTTTTCAATAAAAAAAGTCATTATCAGAAAGAGGCCATTCTTAAGTGTCCTCACTGCCTTAAAACGCTTGAAAAAATTAAAGAACGAAAAGATTTTCACGTGTTTAAGTGCAAAAATGATATGTGTACCTATTATCAAAAAAACTTGAGCGCCATGACTAAAAAAGAGAAAAAACAGTTTAAAGAAGATCCACAATCGCTGAAAGTTCGCTACATTTACCGGAAGTTCCACATCGACTATCAACCGTTATCCAAACAATCACCAAAGCAGCCAAAAGTCGATTTATCAAGATTGTATGTTTCACCGCATACACTTGGGCTCATCTTGACGTACCATGTCAATTACGGATTATCGGCCCGTAAAACGGCAGCGATCATGAAGGATATTCACGGCGTGTCTGTCTCCCATCAAAGTATCCTAAACTACGAAAACAGCGTCGCATTATGGCTCAAGCCTTATATTGACTACTTTCCGTATGAGCTGTCGGATCAATTCTGTGGGGATGAAACGTACATCCGGGTCAACGGTCGTTGGCATTATCTGTTTTTCTTTTTTGATGCGGTCAAGAAAGTCATTCTTTCGTATCCAGTATCACCAAATCGCGACACCGCAACAGCGATACGAGCGATTGATGAAGTACTAGTGAAACTGAAAGTAATACCAGAAAACCTACAATTTGTAGTAGATGGTAACCCTATTTACTTGTTGGCACAGCATTTCTTCGCAGAGAACCACATATCGTTTGACGTAAAACAGGTCATCGGGCTAACAAATGAAGACGATGTCTCTAGAGAGTATCGACCTCTCAAGCAAATCATCGAGAGACTAAATCGCACGTTTAAAGGGAATTATCGATCGACGCACGGCTTTGGTTCTGAACAAGGATCTGTTTCTTTTGTGACATTGTTTGTGGCTTACTTTAACTTCTTGCGCCCACATTCTTCACTTGAAGGTAAAGTGCCAGTAACACTTCCAGAATTAGAAAAGCTACCAACCATGCCAGCGAGATGGACAGCCCTTATTGGATTAGCTCAAGACTGGATTCAACAACAGTCAGCCTAACTTTTGTTTAGCTGAGCCCTATTCAGCTATCGGCGAAGCGAACTCTTGACAAACCGAACTTACCAATGGTTTAAAATGGAAAAAGTCAAGGGTTTATTTAGCATGCCTTCTTTTGTTCCCTTCGCCCTTGATTGACCTCTGAATAAACCATTGGTGTGTTTGTCAAGAGCGATAGCGTGGTATTTCCACCTAATAAATGGTAGGTAGTATGAACCGTGCTAGTTTTTCATAGAACTTTTGACACTACCGAAGGATGGTTATTTCGAACGTGATTTAGTTTGTGAATTTCGCTTTGACGGTCCGGGTCCAGCATTTTTTGGACGGGTATTGTTGGATGAGTTAGGACGTTTTTCTTTCCCAGCAGGTTTTGCAGATCCTTCTTTCGGCTCGACTAAGCGCCCCCCGTAAACTTCGCGTTTGTTTAGCGTAAGGTTTAGGTCACGAGCGATTCTTTTTAAATCGCGTTCTTCCGTTGGAGCAACGAGCGAAATGACTGTTCCGGTTGCACCTTGACGGCCAGTTCGACCAGAGCGATGTGTATAGGCTGCTGCATCTAACGGTACGTCAAAATGAACAACGTGGGTTACTTCATTAATATCTAGTCCACGTGCTGCTACGTCCGTTGCTAGTAATATCGGATATTCTTCACGTCTAAAATCTTTTAAAGCCGTTTCTCTTTCTTTTTTAGAAGAGTCACCGTGTAAAACACCGACGTTTAGTTGTTTGTATGTTAATTTTTCCGTTACAACCGCTAAGTTTCCTATATCACGGACGAACGCTAGCGCTTTTATGCCTGGTTGGCGAAGAACGTTTGCTAGTACGTTCACTTTCTCACGTTTTTCACAAACAACGTAAAAGTGTTCCACTTGCGCTTTACTCTTTTCATCTCTTTCTACTTTCACTGTTACAGGGTCTTGCATGAACTCTTTCGCGACGGCATTTGCTTCTTCCTTAAGAGTTGCAGACACTAACATTACTTGGCGTTCACTCAACGTTGACTTCACAATATTTTTAACAGACTTCATATTCTCTGACGTTAATAGCTGGTCTCCCTCATCTAATACGACCGTCTTCATCTCATGCATTTTTATTTTCTTCATTTGAATAAGTTCTGCTAAACGACCTGGGGTACCGACGATGATTTCTGGCTTTTTCTTTAATTTTTCAATTTGACGTTTGATGTTTGCTCCACCGATAAAAGATGCACCAGTAATGTCTGTTCCTTCTGTCCATTTCTGGATTTGCTCTAAAATTTGCATCGCTAATTCTTTTGAAGGAACTAGTATGATTGCTTGTGGATGTTGTTTATTAGCCTCTACTTTTTCTAAAATAGGTAGCAAATACGCTAACGTTTTTCCAGTTCCAGTCGGAGATTCAATTAATAAATCTTTACCTTCTAAGGCTGCTGGAATTGCTTGTTGCTGTATAGCTGTCGGTTCTTGAAATTCACTTTTTTCCCATATTTGTTGGATAAATGGCTTTAAAGTTGAAATGAATGATGTTGTCATAGATTAACTCCTTTATATTCCGTACCTTTATTCATATGTTTTACAATGTTGTCTCACTCATTCTACTCTTTTTTCACCTATATTCCAACTTTCTCTAAAACTTCCTTCTTTAAATAGTCTAACGTTTCACGTAAACCGTCTTCGTAGCTCGTTTTCGGTAGTGGGCCAATGAGCTTTTCGTACTTACTACCATCTAAAATCGTTGGTTCTTCCGTTATATAAAGCATTTCGACTACTTCTCGCATTTGAGGCTGGAATAGACCTAGTGCCCCAATCATAAATTTATGAATTGTGTAAAAAGATTTTGTGTAATGAAAATGATTCCGTAGAATTGCTTCTACTTCTTTTCCGGTAATCGGCTTTGTAGCAGGAATGTTCCAGTTTTGTCCGTAAGCTGCTTCGGTTAACGATAGCTCTACGATAGCTTTCGCCCCATCTGGTGTAAAAATAAATTCCCGTTCAATTTGTTTATTGCCAACAAATCCTGCTTTTTTCCCTTCCACCACATCTTTAAGCGTATAGTGAAGTATGGCGTTTGTTGCGTTAGGTCCGTAAAAATCAGGGAAATGGGCAATGACGTATGGTACGGTTGAACTTTTAATAATATTTTCCGTTTGTAATCGAATTTTCCCTTTTTTCGTATGCGGGTTTTTCAAATGATCCTCAGTGATTTTCTTTCCACCACTTCGTCCAAAAGCGTAAATATTATCTACGACCGCAAGCTTCGCACCTACTAGCTCAGCTACTGCAAGAATATTTTTCACGAGAGTAGCTAATGAACTTTCCCACTGTTCATACGGAATGTTCATCGCATGAAAAATAACATCTACTCCATCTGCCGCCTCTTGTAAGTCTTCTAAGTTGGCAACATCTCCGGGAACAATAGATACACCAGGAATATTTCCAAATAAACTGTTCAACCTTTCTTCATTTCTAGCAAAAGCAACCGTTTCTACTCCTCGCCCTACTAGTTCATGAACAATCGCGTAACCCATTCCACCAGAAGCACCTAACACTAACGCCTTTTTCACTACATCATCTCCTCTAAGTTTAATCCTTTCCATATAAAATCAACATGAGATTCCGCCAACTGCTTCACGTCTTCAAATGTTTGATTTGTCCAACAGTATTGACTTACAAATCCGTGTAGAGCTAAAAAGACAGACCAAATTTGCTTAATGGAAATTGTGCCACCACCTAATTGATTAAGTGCATGAGCAAACTTTTCGTACGATACATTCGGTCCCGACTCGCTTCCCCCGCCTTCTCTTTTCATTAAAAACATCACTTCATAATGACTCTTATTTTCCAACCCGAACTGAAGATAGCTAAATAGAATAGCTCGTAGCTTTTCCCCGTTAGACTGATCTGATTGTAAAATAGTATCAATTAGATTGTTCAAAAGTTGGAAATCAGCGTTAATAATGGCATAGAGAAGCTCAGCTTTATCTTTAAAATAGTAGTAAATGGCACCGTGACTACAGTTTAACTCTTTCGCTATTACTCTCATTGATGTTTCTTTGTAGCCTTTTTTCACAAATATTTCTCTGGCCGTATCTAAAATCATTTGCTGCGTTAATTCGTCCTTCTTCGATTTTCTAGGTGTCATCTTAATTTTCTCCTTTTATTGACCACTGGTTAATAAAATTATATTCCTTCTTTTTGTTATTTGCAATATATAAATACATGTTTTTCTCTTACTTGGAAAAATTATGAACATAGAAGTTATAGGAGGAAAGATGATGAACGTACAAAACGACAATAACGAACTACCGAAATCACCCGAGCCTTATTGGCGACAAAGTGTAGACTTACCCTCTTTTGAAAAATTAACACATGACATTGAAGCCGAAGTTTGTATCGTTGGGGGTGGTATTACTGGAATTACAACCGCCTATGAATTAACACAAGCCGGGGTAAAAGTAGTACTTATTGATGCCGACCACCTTTTAAATGGGACTACCGGTCATACTACAGCTAAATTAACGGCACAACACGGTATCATTTATGATGAATTCATTAATCATTTCGGAGTAGAAAAAACAAAACTATATTACGAAGCAAGTACAGATGCTATTCATTATGTAAAAAATCTTGTTAGTCAAAAAAGAATTGAATGCGACTTTAAAACGCAAGACGCGATTATTTATTCCATTAGTGACGCAGACGATCAAAAGGTTAGAAAAGAGTATGCAGCCTATGAACGACTTGGCATTCCAAATGAACTGAAAAATAGCATTCCTTTTTCCATTGAGACACAATCAGTTCTTGCCATGAAAGAACAAGCCCAGTTTCACCCGTTACAATATTTGAACACGCTACTTACCGAAATAGTTAATAACGGCGGGCAAATATTTGAACATACAGTAGCAGTGGATGTAGAAGAGACACCAGAGCTAAAAGTGATTACAAAAGAAGGACCAAAAATTAAATGTAATTACATTGTGGCGGCTTCTCATTTTCCTTTTTATGATGCAAAAGGCTTTTATTTTTCTCGCATGTATGCAGAAAGATCATACGTGCTTGCAGCAAAAATTGATGCTCCATATCCTGGTGGGATGTATTACAGCTCTGATAGCCCTAAAAGATCGCTACGTTCCGTGACAATTAAAGGGCAAGAGTATGTACTTATTAGCGGAGACGGCCATAAAACTGGTCAAGGTAAAAATACAAAAGAGCACTACGAAGCATTACAAACATTCGGCGAGCAAGTGCTTGGTATGAAAGAAATTGCCTATCGCTGGTCAGCCCAAGATTTATACACGTTAGACAAAATGCCGTATATCGGACATATTACCGAAAATAGCCCACGTATTTTAATTGCCACCGGCTATCGAAAATGGGGGATGACAAACGGCACATTTGCAGCCACGTTGCTAAAAGATATCATTTTAGAAAATGATAATAAATATAAGGAGTTATTCTCTCCTTCTCGATTTGTAGCGGATCCAAGCTTGAAAAAGTTTATCACTACTAACTTTGATGTTGCTGGACATTTAATTGAAGGTAAGCTTGAAAGACCTACAAGAGAGATAAAAGATTTAAAACTAGATGAAGGTGCAGTCGTTACTGTTAACGGGGAACGAGCTGGTGCTTACAAGGACGAACAAGGAAATGTTTATTGCGTTGATACAACGTGTACACATATGAAATGCGAATTAGAATGGAACGATGGAGAACGGTCCTGGGATTGCCCTTGTCACGGATCAAGGTTCTCCGTTAAAGGCGAAGTATTAGAAGGCCCTGCCGATAAACCGTTAAAACAAATTAACGTAAACTAGGCGAGTTCCACTTCAAACAAACGTTTGATTGATACATATTGTTGAGCCCACCTTCGTATGGTAAGGTGGGTTTTTGTTGCTGTTGGGTTGTAAAAATCGGACGGGTATGCGTTTGCCAATTGATTATGCGTGTCGCAAAATTCAGGGTACGATGGGAAACTAATTTCTGTTTTACAGGAGGGCTGCCTTATATTTCTGCTTGTGCCCCACATAAACGGGGACTTGGCACACATAAATTCGCGGGTTTCCCACATAAATTGATTCACGACACACATAAATGGAGCACGTGCTCTTATTTCTGCTCGTGCCCCACATAAACGGGGACTTGGCACAAATAAATTCGCGGGTTCCCCACATAAATTGATTCACGACACACATAAATGGAGCACGTGCTCTTATTTCTGATCGTGTCCCACATAAACGGTCACTTGGCACACATAAATTCGCGGGTTCCCCACATAAATTGATTCACGACACACATAAATCGGGAATAGACTCTTATTTCTGATCGTGTCCAACATAAGCGAAGACCTTGCACACATAATTTGACTGTTGGCCCACATAAATCGATTTGCAACACACATAAATAGTTCACTGGCTCATATTTCAGCTCGCAGAACACAAAAAAGGTGCGGGCTCTGCATGAACCACGCACCTTACATTGTTTACGAAACTTTATCTTCTTCTTTTTTATATTCTTCTGTCCAGAACTCTGCATTTTTAATACCTAGTTTTTCTGGATCAAAAGTCGGGTCTAAACCTTGCTTACGTTGTTCGTCGTAATCCTTCAATGTCTTCAACGCTGGTTTTGCTAAAATAACAATGGCTATTAAGTTCAGCCATACCATTATACCGAGCCCGACGTCACCTAAATCCCATACTGCCCCAGCCTCGTTAACCGTTCCAAGATAAACAGAGATTAATAGAATTACTTTTAAAGCAAGCATTCCATATTTATTCCATTTTCCTTTGAAAATATAGGCAACATTTGTTTCGGCAATATAGTAATAAGCCATGATTGTTGTAAATGCAAAGAACATCAGAGCGATACCTACGAATCCAGCCCCAAATCCAGGTAGAACGGATTCAATTGCGGCTTGCGTATAGGCAGGACCAGCAGAAACTGTTTCACCTAAATTACTTCGAAGCATCGTATCATCTGGACCTTGAACGTTGTACATACCTGTGAAGAGAATCATAAATGCTGTTGCTGAACAAACAAGTAACGTATCGATATAAACAGAGAAAGATTGCACAAGCCCTTGTTTTGCCGGGTGAGATACTTCCGCTGCCGCTGCTGCGTGCGGTCCTGTACCTTGACCAGCTTCGTTGGAATAAATACCACGTTTTACTCCCCAAGCAATGGCCATACCGATAATTCCACCAAAGGCAGAATCAACTGCAAAAGCACTTCTAAAGATTAAACCGAAAACTTCTGGTAATGCTGTAACATTCATAATAACGATAATAATAGATAAAAAGACATACGCAATTGCCATAAATGGAACAACTACTTGCGCTACAGAAGCAATCCTTTTAACTCCACCAAAAATAATCGCTGCTAAAACTACTACTAAAATTACCGCAATCCACGTTTTGTTAAAACTAAAGGCGTTACTTAACCCTTCACCAATCGCATTTGCTTGAATTCCAGGCATTAGCAAACTCATTGCTAAAATTGCTGAAATCGCAAAAAGAATGGCATACCATTTCCAACCTATACCTTTTTCAATGTAATAAGCTGGTCCCCCACGATATTGCCCATCACGCTTTTCTTTATAGATTTGTGCTAGTGTAGACTCAATGAATGCACTTGCTGCACCAATAAAGGCAATCGTCCACATCCAAAATACTGCCCCAGGGCCACCATAAAAAATAGCCGTTGCAGTACCGGCAATGTTACCTGTTCCTACGCGTCCTGATAATGAAATCGCTAGCGCTTGGAACGATGAAACTCCAGCACTAGAACTTTTCCCTTTAAACATTTGAACGACCATGTCCTTAATAAGCCTTACTTGTACGAACTTTGTAAAAAACGTAAAGTATAGACCTACTCCTAGACAAAGCACAATCATTGGCGTGCTCCATAAAATGTCTACTAAAAAACTAACCACTTTTTCTAACTCTGTTTTTTCAGCCAAAATATTCCCTCCCCTTCACACATGTACAATTTCCACTTTTCAGAAAATTATATTAATTGAATTATAATTTAATGATATAAATAAGACAACACTTTTAGTAAAAAAAACAATTGATTTTGTAGATGTTTGTAGAAATGCACAAAATAGAAAGTTATTTTATATAATTCAACTGCAAACCATTTTCACATTCTGAAAAACATTGCTGGTTCGAATGTAATTTTTCAAGCCTGGTTTGCGGTTCTGTATTACATAACACGATTTCCGTTCAACATCCTCGGTTTTCTGTTCAACATCCTATTGGTTCTGTTCCACATCGACCGGTCGGACGGACTTTTCCCAGCCTGGTACACGTTTCTGTTTCACACAACTCAATTTCTGTTCTACATCCTCGAGTTTCTGTTCAACATCCTATCGGTTCTGTTCCAAATGGCCTGTTCGGACGGATTTTTCCCAGTCTGGTTCGTGTTTCTGTTTCACATAACACGATTTCTGTTCTACATCCTCGGTTTTCTGTTCAACACCCTGTCGATTCTGTTCCATATCAACCGTTCGGATGGACTTTTCCCAGCCTGGTACACGTTTCTGTTTCACACAACTCAATTTCTGTTCTACATCCTCGAGTTTCTGTTCAACATCCTATCGATTCTGTTCCACATCGACCGTTCGGACGGACTTTTCCCAGCCTGGTTCGTGTTTCTGTTTCACATAACACGATTTCTGTTCAACAACCTCTATTTTCTGTTCAACACCCAACCGTTTCTGTTCCACCACGAGCTTTTCGCAAATCGTTGCGGCCCCCATTCACTCCTTTGATACAAGCCAATCAGATAGCCACACCATTCAACAAAAATAAAAAAGCCCAAAAGCCAGTAACTCCTGACTTTTTGGACAGCCTCGACTCAATAATCTACCCAACTCTTTTTTGACTTGAAAATAACTCGTAGTAAAATCCTTTACTCTCCATTAACTCTTCATGGTTGCCTTTTTCGATGATTTGACCTTCTTTTAATACTAAAATTTGATCTGCTTTTTGAATGGTGTTTAGACGGTGAGCGATGACGAAGCTTGTTCGCCCTTCCATTAAACGTTGTAGTGCTTCTTGAATCTTCACTTCGGTAATTGTATCAATACTACTTGTTGCTTCATCTAGTATTAAAATAGATGGGTTGGCAAGGATGGCTCTCGCTATCGACAATAGCTGTTTTTGTCCTTGGCTAATACCGCCGCCGTCTTGGGATAAAACAGTTTCATATCCTTTCGGTAGTCTCATAATAAAACTGTGTGCGTTTGCCTCTTTTGCCGCTTCTACTATTTCTTCATCAGTTGCATTCAATCTTCCGTAGCGAATATTTTCTAAAATAGTCCCCTCAAACAGGAAGGAATCTTGGAGCACAAATGCCATATGGCTTCGTAAACTTGCTCTTTTCACTTTAGAGATGTCATGACCGTCAATAAGAATTTTCCCGCTATCTAAATCGTAAAAGCGTGAAATTAAATTAATAATCGTCGTTTTTCCTGCACCAGTAGGTCCAACAAATGCTACCGTTTCTCCTGGAGAAGCGATAAAGCTAACATTTTTAATCGTTTGGTCATCGTCTTCATATGAAAAAGTTGCGTTTTGAAACTCAATTTCTCCTTTAACAGAGGAAATTTCCACCGCATTCTTTTCATTAGCGGCTTCCACGTCTTCATCCAAAATATCAAATACTCTTTCCGCTCCAGCAATCGCTGAAAGAAGTGTATTAAACTGGTTCGCCAAGTCATTCAATGGACGAGTAAATTGGCGCGAGTACTCTGCAAAAATAACGATAACCCCGATCGTAATGCCACTAACACCGTTGAGGGCTAGCACTCCACCAACACCCGCAATAATGGCAAAGCTTAAGTTATTTAACATATTCATTAATTTTGGGATGAAACCGGAGTATGTTTGTGCCCAATAGGCTGTTTTTCTTAAAGTTGTCGCCTTTTCTTCAAACTCCTCCATCACTCTTTCTTCTTGTGAAAATGTTTTAACGATACGTTGTCCGGAAATTGTCTCTTCGATAAAGCCGTTTAGCTCTCCGAGATTTTTTTGCGTTTCTTTGAACAACGGGCCAGTTCTCTTCGTGATCCAACGTAAACCTAAAAACATTGCAGGAACAATCGTTAATGTAATGGCCGTCATTAAAGGGCTTAAGTACAACATAACAGACACTGTTCCGACTAATGTTAAGACACTTGAGAAAACTTGAATAACGGAGCTATTTAATGTAGAACTTACGTTTTCAATATCATTTGTTACTCTGCTCATTAACTCTCCGTGTTGTCGCTTATCGAAAAATGGAATCGGTAATCGATGGAGATGATGGAAAAGTTGCGTTCTCATCGTATATACCGCATCTTGGGCAATTCCAATCATCCAATAGTTTTGTAGCCACATCGATAAGGAATAAAAAATGTAAATGAACACGAGACCGATTAACACCGGAATGAAGCCACCAAGCTGTTGTTCTACAATATAGTCATCTATTGCCATCCCAACGAGAAACGGACCGAGTAACCCTAATGCCGAACTGACGATAACCATTAAAAATACTAAAATTAGAATGCCTTTTTTCACGGCAAGATATTGCCAAATTCGTTTTAGAGTCCCGAACATATCTTTTGCTTTTTTATTTTGCTGTTTTTGCATAAGATACCTCCTCTCCGAACTGTGACTCGTAAATTTTTTGATAGAGAGAAGACTCTTTCAATAGTGATTCATGTGTTCCTTGCTCGAGTAACATACCATCATCCATAAGTAATATTTTGTCCGCCTCTGTTGCGGTACTCACTTTTTGTGTAATGATAAATGTCGTGCATTCGTATTTTTTCAAAGCCTGTAACAGTTTACCTTCTGTTTTTAAATCTAGCGCACTCGTACTATCGTCCATCATTAAAATTTTCGGCTTTCTTATTAATGCTCGCGCAATAGAGAGTCGTTGCTTTTGTCCGCCTGATAAGTTAATTCCCTTTTGCCCTAATCTCGTTTCATAGCCTTTAGGTAATCTTTCAATCGTATCATGAATTTGTGCTGCTTTCGTCGCTTCTATCATTTCTTCCATCGTTGCATTTTCTTTTCCCCATGAAAGGTTGTCACTAACTGTTCCGGTAAAAAGAAGCGATTCTTGTGGAACGTATCCAATTAATCTTCTTAAATAAGCTAGTTTTAATTGTTTAATATCTTGCCCATCGATATAGATGGCCCCTTCATCAACGTCGTACAGCCGTGGAAGTAATTGAAATAAACTAGATTTCCCCGAACCTGTTGAGCCTAATATCGCCACTGTTTCACCAGGCTTTACTTCAAATGAAATATCCTCAATAACAGTAGTGTTCGTTCCTGGATAGCGGAAGGAAACAGCATCAAATTCAATATGAGGAGGGTCGACTGTTTCCATTTCCTTTGCTTGCTCTATGTCTACTAAATCAATTTCCTCCTCTAACACTTCTGCTAAACGTGTGGACGATGCTTTTGCCCGTGAGAATGCCATAATAATAAAAGATAAAATGGACAGTGCACCCGTTATTCTCGTTACGTAGTTAACAATCGCAACAATTTCTCCTACTCGTGCATTGTTATTTTGAACCCCGATATTTCCGAACCATAATACTGCAATGATTGTTAAGTTCATGACGAGTAAAAGAATTGGCATCGCAATTTCCATTAAGCGAAGTGCACGAACGGTTTTATCTTGTAGCTCGCCACTCGCTTTCGTGAACCGTTTACTTTCATGATCATGACGTAAAAAGGCTCTAATTAAGCGAATCCCGCCTAAATTTTCTCGCATTACATTATTTACTCCGTCTACTTTCTGTTGAACAGCAGTAAACAATCCAGATCCTTTCCTCATCACCCAAACTAAGAAAAAGAAAAGAAATGGAACAGCAATTAAAACGAATAAGGCTAAGCGGAAGTTAACGAATAGCGCCATAATTACTCCGCCAATAACAAGAAGCGGTGCACGGAGCATAATACGTAAACTCATAAAAACAGTATTTTGTATTTGGGTAACATCGTTTGTCATTCTCGTTATTAACGATGATGTTGGAAAAAAGTTAAAGTTTGCAAATGAAAATGACTGTATTTTTTCATACATTGCTCTTCTAATATCAAATCCAAAGCTTTGACTTACATGTGCCGCAAAAAAGGAGTTAATGATTCCCGCTGCAAATGCAACAAACGAGAGACCAACCATTATTCCTCCCCACTTCATGACGACAGACAGATCCCCTTGCAAAATACCGTCATCAATAATTTTCGCCATTAATAACGGATGAAACAGTTCTACAAATAGCTCTGTTAACATTAAAGCTAAAGCGATAAAAACGGCTATTCGGTATGGTTTAATAAATTTTAATACTCTTAACATACTTTATCCCCCAAACGTCTGAAAAACCATGTTGAAACTTACTTCTTTGTAAACCGAATATTTCGTAACACTTAATATTTTTCTTCTATTATTATCATACAATTATTTTCCTAATTTTTAAATAGTTTGACTTATGTTTTTTAACTGTTTTAAATTTTATAAAAACTAGATGTATTTAGTATTATTTGACGCTCCACTACTTCTAGCGGCACCATCTTTATTTCTGATATACACTTCATTGTTTTTTCGATTAACAGTGGAGTCGTTTGCTGCCCTTTAAATGGACCTTCAAACGGCCATGGTCCATCTGTTTCTACCATTAATAATGTTAACGGGTAATCTTTTACTAATTGCTGCGTTCTTTCCTTATAGACGATATCGGGAGTTATCGAAATATAATATCCGTTGTCTTCTAAACGTTCCAGCGTTTTTTTATCACCTTTGAACCAATGAAAATGAGCTTTTTCCACATTATGCTTTTCAAGTAACTCACATGTTAATGGTGCATCCTCATAAATCGAATGGAGCACGATAGGCTTATTTAATTGTTTAGCTAGTAGGATAAACTGTTCTAACATTTCTATGTACGGCTCCTGATTAGCCACTTTCCCCTCTTTTTCCAAATAATAAGGCAACCCAACTTCGCCAATTGCCACCATTTCCTCCCTATGATCTTTAATGAATTGAAAGATCGCTGTTTTCTCTTCTTCTGTAGGGAGTGCTTGTTCGGGATGGTACCCAAAAGCAGGCTTTACTTTTGGATGTTTTCGAGAAAGCAGTAAATTTTTCTCACAAGATGCAATATTATTTGAAACCGTTACGAGGGAATGTAACTTCGGATTTGCTAAAATTATATCCCGGTCCTTTTCTTCATATTGGTCGAAATGAATATGTGCATCGATGTAATTCACGAAAACACCTCCTTACTTGTTCATCCCACGTGCGTCTACTTTCCAACGGTTGATTACTTTTCCGTCGTCGTGTACAACATATTCATCAAATAGATTTGCGACCGTACATGCATGATTCGGAATGATTTGTACTTTATCATTCATTTGTAAGTTCGTATGACCATTAATCGTGCCTACTCCATGTTCTTCTGATAATCGTTCGATTGTTATTTCTTCATGTCCGACAACAGTCCCAAACCCGTTTACGGTACTATTCCCGTGTGCCCCTTTATCTAAATTCAAAGCTTTACTACCTGTGTCAAAAACGATTCGTTCCTCCCCATATTTACTAACAACCGATGCAAGTACTGTTAATGCACAATCTTCTTCTTTTGCCACACCTAATCCGACTTGGATGCTATCAAAGAACGCCGCATTTCCTGGTCGTATTTCTGTAATCCCTTTAACTTTTCCAGCGATTCGATATGTCGGTGTCGACCCAACACTTCTCACAGAAATCGGAATGCCAGCGGCCTCACATGCATTTGCACTTTCAATAACAGCATTTGCTTCTTGAGCACCAATTTGTTCTATTTTGTAGTAAGATGTCGCCCCATAAGAGTGACCAGCATGCGTAAAAATCCCACCTAATTTTAGTTTAGATAAAAACAGAATTGCTTGAGCAAGCTTTACGGCGTCTTTCCCTGGCTCTACTCCACATCGGTTAAGACCACTATTTACTTTTATCCACACTTCTAACGTAAATGGAGTTTCTTCTAATTCTTTTTGCAAATATTTTAGCTGTTCTACGCTATCAACAGCCAACTTCACATTAATGTTTTCCTGTAAAAGCTGCACAATACGCTTTATCTTTTGCGGACTTGCGATTGGATAAGCAATTAAAATATCCTTTATACCGCCGCTCGCCATCACAAGCGCTTCGTCAACTTTTGCAACGGTTATCCCGACTGCCCCATGCTCCACTTGCATTTTTGCAATATGTATACTTTTATGTGTTTTTATATGAGGACGGAGTGCGATTCCTTGCTCACGAGCAAATGAACTCATCTCTCCTATATTTTTCGTTAATTTTTTATAATCTACTAAAAGTGTTGGCGTATCTAACTCTTGAATATTTGAAGCCATCATCTTCCTCATCCTCTCTAAAAAAACTACTTGTTCTGAAATATTTTACTCCTTAATAAGCTATAAAAGTAAGTATATGGCCATTTTTTATTCGTTTTCTTAAGGAGGAATCAACATGAGCAATTTATCACTGAAGCAAAACCTCACTCAAGAACAACTTTCTATCCTTTCATCTGAACTAGAACATCGGAGAAAGTCTAAGCTTATAACATTTTTATTATGGTTTTTCTTAGGTATGTTTGGCGTTCACCGTTTTTATTTAGGTGATTTCGGACTTGGGATCGCCTTACTTTTACTCGGCTGGTTAACGTTTGGCATTTGGAATTTAATTGATGGCATTTATTGTTTATTAAAACGAGTCGATGAGATGAATAGTATGTTGGAACGTAAACTTATTCATGATATCGCCGCTGAAAGACAACATTCTTATTAACACAATCTGCTGACACTAGATTTTAAAGGGGTGGTAATTTGGGGCGGCTACAGGTAAGCAATATATAGAACGAATTCAAAATTTAAAGAGTAATGTTTGGGTTGATGGAGAGAAAGTGACAGACGTAACGACTCATCGAGCATTTCAAGGAGTCATTAAAAGCCAAGCATCATTATATGATTTACAACATGATCCAACGATAAAAGATATTATGACATTCAAGTCTCCTACAACTGGTAACCGTATTGGTACTTCTTTTTTACGACCTCTTACGAAAGAAGATTTAGAGAAACGGAGAAAAATGGTACAGTATTGGGCAAAAACGTCGGCAGGGATGATGGGACGATCACCTGACTATATGAATACAAACTTAATGGCATTAGCTGCTGCAAACAGTTTATTAGATGCCCAAGGATCTCTATTCGCAGAAAACCTCGCAAATTTTTATGAGCATGCAAGAGAACATGACCTTTCCTTTACTCATACATTCGTCACACCACAAGTGAATCGTTCCGAGTTATACTACGAATCAGAAGAAAGAATCGTCGCTGCAAGAATTGTTGAAAAAAATGCGGACGGCATCGTCATAAAAGGAGCACGCCTCCTCGCAACACAAGGTGGCATTACCGATGAAATTATCGTTTCTTCTTCCGGATTAAAAATGTTTGATGAGCCGTTTGCCTATTTTTTTAGTATTCCTAGCAATACTGACGGCTTAAAATTTCTTTGTCGAGAACCTTTTTCCTATCGTTCTTCCACGTGGGATCATCCGCTCGGAGCAAGATTCGAAGAGATGGATGCAATCGTTACGTTCGACAGCGTGTTAGTCCCATGGGAAAGAGTATTCGTCGTTGAAAATGTTGAAGTTGCTAATACGTTATATACGGAAAGTAGCTATAAACAGTTAGTTCTTCACCAAGTTGTATCAAGGCAAGTGGAGAAAACAGCTTTTATTCTCGGACTCGCCCAAGCAATTGTAGATACGATTGCAATTGGAGAATATCAACATGTGCGTGAGAAAATAGTCGAAATTATCGCCTTTTATGAATCAATGAAATCACTTTTACTCGCTTCTGAAATCCATGCTTCCTTTGATAAATGGGGTACGATGGTACCTGATTTAAACCCGTTAGCTGCGGCTATTACTTTATATCCGAAACAGTATCCGAGATTAGTAGAGATAGTTCAACTATTAGGTGCGAGTGGGCTCGTCTCTATTCCGACAGAAAAAGATTTTTGCTCTCCTATAAAAGAAGATGTGAAGCAATACATGCAAGCTGCTACTTGTGATGCGACAGCAAAAGTAAAGCTGTTCCGTCTAGCCTGGGATGCTACGATGAGCGCTTTCGGGTCCAGACAGACTCTTTATGAACGATTTTTCTTTGGAGATCCAGTCCGCTTCGTTCACGGGACTTATCGCGAGTATGATAGGAAAGAATTTGTAGACGATATTTATAAATTTCTTGAAAAGTAAAGGGAGGAAGCAGTTACCGCTGCTCCTCTTTTCGTTTTTTGGTGAGTATCTCCTTAAGTACTTATGAATGGGATACGTCCTTGGACTTTTTTCCTCTGTTCCATTTACTTTTCTAAACACATACTGTAACGTCTTAACTAAAAGGAGAAATATGTATGAATGCACACTTAAAGGGCTGGAGAGACCCTACGCTGTTACTAACCTCCATTGGGATATCTAGTATTGGAGACTTTATTTATTTAGTAACGATTAATATTATTGTCTATCAACTAACAGGATCAGCAGCAGCTGTAGCAGGACTTTGGATAGTTAGTCCACTTACGAATATTGTTACGAAGTTTTGGACTGGTAGTTTTATCGATTATCGTAGCAAGAGAAAAGTAATGATTGTCACTTACATAATGAGAGCGGTCTTCATCTGCTTCATCCCTTTTGCACCAAATATGGTAGTGATATACGGAATATTAGTTGTATTAAGTGTGGCGAAAGCATTTTTCAATCCATCCTCTATGACATATATCGCCATGCTAGTCCCGAAAGAAAAAAGAAAGCGCTTTAACTCTATTCGTTCTTTTGCAAGTTCCGGAGCATTTATTGTTGGACCAGCAATTGGAGGCGCGCTTATTTTATTGACCTCTGTTGAAACAACATTATGGCTTAATGCATTATTTTTTCTGATTTCTGCCTTCTTATTAATTTTTCTACCGGAAAAAGAAAACATTGATAAAGGAACTATTCCACCGTTGACTATTCCCCAAGTGTTTAAAGATTTTACCGTTGTACAAAACTACATGTCTCATAATAAATATGTATCATTTATTTACTTTGGTTTTATTATCATTATGATTTTTTCTTTTGCGATGGATGCGCAAGAAGTTGTGTTTACTCAACAAGTGATTGGGCTATCTGAGATGGAGTATAGTTTGTTAATAAGTATTACTGGAATTGGTTCTGTAATAGGTGCCTTGTTGCTTTCCATTTTTTCGAATTTCTTTTCTCTTCGATATATGATAGTCATTGGTCTTATCATGATGACAATCGGTTATGTCATTTATGCTTTTTCATGGTCATTCTTATCGATTGTAGTTGGGTTTGTCATTTTAGGATTTTTTAATGTGTTCTTAAATGCTGGAATTACGACTTTCTATCAGAACAATGTTCCAGTAGAAATAATGGGTAGAGTAACGAGCATTTATCAGTTAATACAAAGCGCTATTCAAGTAGTATTTATTTTAGCAATTGGATTTACAGCAGATATTATTTCATTACGATTTACTATTATCACGTTAGCACTCGTCATGCTTGTCTCCTCTATCCTATTTGCATTTTTTGTGTTAAATCGAAGAAAAGTATATTTTTATCGGGAAGACAATACGGAAAATATAACATTTTAAATATTGCTAACAGAACAAATACTACAAGGTTGGGATATAACTATTTCTATCAAATTTATAATCGAACCCAAAAATAGTAGACGGGAATAAACCGCTTCGGAAATATACTTCGCTTTCCGCGGGCGGCTGGCTGGTGAGCCTCCTCGTGCTGCGCACTGCGGGGTCTCACCTATGCCTTTCCTCCCGCAGGACAAGGAAGGCTTCGGCAGCGAAACATCGCACGAAGAAAAATGCGGAGGCATTTTTCGAGGAGTCTACGTATATTTCCTACGCTAAACCTGCGATAGTTCCTTTTTTACATGATATAATATAGTTTTGTCTCAACCTCGTTCGTTTATTTATTATATTTATTACTAAAATCACTTTCCAACTCGAAACATTCGCAGAACGAAATAAATTGTTTTCAGACTAGTATTGTTCATGTAAAATGAGATTTAGATAATAGTAGAAATTAACATATTTTTTCATAGAAAGAGTAGGTGAACTCGATGCATAATCCTAGATTAGCATCATTTGCTGCAGAAAATTTATTAGAAGCTAATATTGAATCTCTTCAACAAGCTATGGATACTGGTACCATTACTTCTAAAGACCTTACTCTCATGTATTTACACAGAATTGCTACATATGACTCTATCAATTCCGTGTTAGAAATAAACCCTGATGCTGTACAAATTGCGGAGAGCTTAGATTTAGAAAGAAAACAGAAGGGTGCTCGAAGTTCATTACACGGGATCCCTATTTTACTAAAAGACAATATTGATACAGGGGATAAAATGCATACTAGTGCTGGCTCGCTTGCACTTGAAAATCATGTTGCAGTAGAAGACTCCTTTGTTGCCAAACAATTAAGAGAAGCTGGTGCCGTAATTCTTGGAAAAACAAACATGACAGAATGGGCAAACTTCATGACAGATAACATGCCTAGCGGATATAGTTCACGCGGAGGTCAAGTGTTAAATCCTTATGGACCTGGAAAATTTGATGTTGGCGGTTCTAGTAGTGGCTCAGGGGCTGCTATTGCGGCAAATTTCGCTGTTGCTGCAATTGGTACAGAAACTTCTGGATCTATTCTTAGCCCGGCAAGTTCAAACTCGATTGTCGGGATAAAGCCAACAGTCGGTCTTGTTAGTCGAACTGGTATTATACCAATCTCCCACAGCCAAGATACTGCTGGGCCAATGACAAGAACGGTTAAGGACGCTGCCATACTTCTTTCTGTTCTTTCAAAAAAAGACGAACGTGATCCAGCTACATTAACGAACCCTTATCAACATATTATTTATACGGACTATCTTAAAGATACAGACTTAACAGGAATAACGATTGGTGTAGCTAGTGAACCATTCTTTGCTTATTTAAATGAGGAAGAACGGGAATTAGTTAAAGACGCAATCACGAAACTTAAAGAGCTCGGGGCAACGGTTATTGACTCGATTGACATCCCTTCAGCAATGGAGAATTGGGATTACAATACACTCATTTACGAATTTAAAACGGATTTAAATGCATACTTGCAAAACACTGGTGTAAATGTACCCGTTTCTAATTTAAAAGAACTAATTGATTTTAATCTTGAAAACCCTAGTAAAATGCTAGCGTATGGCCAAACTTTACTAACAAAATGTGAAGAAACAAGCGGAACATTAACGGAAGCAGCGTATATACTTAGTAGAGAAAAAGATATCTACTTCTCCCAAGAGCAAGGAATTGATGCTGCATTACAAAACAACTCGTTAGATGCTATTCTGTTCCCAAACAACTTTGGTGCAGCTATTCCAGCTAAAGCAGGCTATCCTTCTATTACTGTTCCTGGAGGATATACTTCGGAAGGGAAACCGTTAGGCGTCACATTTACTGCTGGAGCATTTGAAGAAGGTAAATTAATTCAAATTGGTTATGCTTATGAACAAGCAACCCAACATCGAAAAGTACCAGAACTGACAGAAGCCGAATAATTTTTCTTCTTCTAACCGACAAAAAGCTCAGAATTGCTCTGAGCTTTTTCGCCGTTTATAACATTAACCTTCACTTGCAAGCATATGTTTAGCTGCTTCATGCATGTCTTCCATACGTGAAGCTTGAGCATATTCTGCAACTGTTATTCCGCTCGTTGTTAGAAGTTCCACAATATGTTCATCCATTCTCGACCAAGTTCTCCCTCCAGCATTGTCATACGCATCCATTAATTTTTTCAACCCCTCTTTACCAAAAAGTAGTTGATGCGACATGAAATCAACAGATACATCCCCAATTCCTACTTCTGTCCAATCAATTATGCCTGTAACATAGTTATCGCTATTAATGAGGATGTGCCCTGGATGTATATCTCCATGTTTCACCCCTATATGAGATGGCCAATATGAATCTTCCCCTAACCAAGCTTGCCAACGGTCCCATAGTGTTGGATTAACATCATATTTTTCTTTTACACGTTCCATTCTTGTTCTCATAGAGGATCTTAATTCATTTGTACGTACCATCTCCACACCGAAGTTTGTGAACGGCTGCTGCGATAAAGAGTGTAAATTTGCTAGCACACTACCTAATGAGGAAAAATATTCGGCCGGTACATTGTTTTCGACGAAGCTCCATACGTATGCTTGTTTTTCCATATCAATTGTAGCGGCAGGAATACCATCTAGTTGCTTATAAGCAATTAAATCCTCTGAAAAAACGGACCAATTCGGAACTTGAAATGTTGTAACGTTGTTAATTACCTCTAATGCCTTTTTCTCTTGTAAAGCATGTCTCATTGATTGTAATCTGCGTGGTATTCGTAGTATCCATTTATCGCCGTTATCATCTGTTGCATGCGCTACTCTAAAGTCAACACCAGACTCATTTATTTTTATTGTTTCTTCTAAAATGTTTAACCCTTTACTGTTTGCTAGTTGTTTAATTTCTAATGTATTCATAATTTCCTCCAATTTATTACTTATTTCATTCCTATTTAACTTGAAACTTGCATAAATGTTTTCATAAAAAAAACACAAACAAGCTTCTGTTTGTGGTAAAAGAGTAAACGGGCTACTAAATAGACGTCTCCCTTTTTTATATAAAAATAAAACACAAAAAAAGACAGATAGTATCTGCCTTTCCTCACGTAAGAACTGTAAAAATTCCCGTTGAAGATTATTAAAAATGTGCAGACTAATCCCGTTTACTCTGTTTTATGAAAACAGAGCCTTTGAACATATGAAATTACTTATTGTTCAAAGTTTGCTGGCGTAGTCTTCCTGCATGCATCATTTTTAACAACCCTCCTTTCAATATTTACATAAACTATACTCTATTATTATATAAATATCAATATAACTCTTAAAAAGGTAAAAAGTTACATCGTTGTGGGGCTAATATTTTTACCTTTAAGTGCTCTGTTTAATTTTTCCGTACTTAAAAACATTACTCCTACTAATATAACGACGCAAATCGGAAATATTCCCATCGTTGTATTTGATGCCATCACACCAAGAAGCGGTGGCACAAACGTACTTCCTGTATATGCAACGGCCATTTGATAACCCATTATAGTTTGGGAATGCTTTTTTCCAAAACGTGCTGGCGTTTCGTGTAACATACACGGAAAAATCGGCGCTAATCCTAGCCCTACCAAAATAAAGCCTGCAAGTGAAAAGTAGAGTGGTAAAGGTAAGAATAATAGTGCTGCACCAATTAAGGCAATAAATTGTCCTGACCGAATGAGAACTACATTGTTTACTTTAAACGTGATAAATCCGGTAATAAATCTACCAATTGTAATTCCTCCAAAATAAAAGGAAACCCATTGTGCTGCTGTAGCGGCTGGCAAATCTTTAACATTCACTAAATAGCTACTTCCCCAAAGCCCAATCGTAGCTTCCACTCCGCAATAAAACAGAAACGACGCCAAAGCTAGCTTCACTCCACGAATTTTCAAAGGTTTGTCATTCACATTTTCATCTTTATATGATACATTTTCCACTTCCGACTTTTCGTTTGAGTCGATAGCGCTATTTTTATTTCCTCTGTTCCATAGGGGTAAACTGAGTAAAAGTATGATTGCTAACACAAATTGGATAACTGCAATCGTTAAATAACCGCTACTCCAGGAATTTTGTCTTGAAATATAGTATGCCATGATGAAAGGTCCTAATGTAGCCCCAACTCCCCAAAAACTATGTAACCAACTCATATGATGCGCTTTATAATGTGTAGCAACATAATCATTTAATCCCGCATCAATTGCCCCCGCTCCTAAACCAAGTGGGATAGCACATAGAAACAACCAAATAACGGAAGGCGCAAAATAAAATCCAAGTAAAGCCCCAGCCGTCATTAAAGTACTAACGAATGTTACTTTACCAGTTCCAAACCGTTTAAGGACCTTTCCGCTAAATAAGCTCGAGATAATCGTACCAGCAGCAATAGTCATGAAGAGCAATCCAGCGGTCTCAAGTGGAGCTTCAAGGTCTACCTGCATGACTGGCCACGCTGCTCCTAGCAATGAATCTGGTAAACCTAGGCTAATAAATGCTAAATATATAATTAGTAATAAAAAGGTTGCCATTTTCTTTCCCCATTTGCCTATTATTCTTCTATTATAAAGTAGTCCTTATAGGTACTTCTCCATTATTACGTTAGATTTTCCCCCTTTTATAAATGTGAAACTGGTCTCATCCAAACCGAATTTACTATAAAAATCGGCCTTATTCTGTCTGGCATTACACCATATTCTTTTTACACCGTGAACTTCAGCTTCCTTTAAAACATACTTAAGCAATGCGGTACCATAGCCTTTTCCTTGCTCTTCTAGAAGAGTTGCAAACTTCCTAAATTGGGCTTCTTCGTTGTTAACAAAAAGGGATACGACTGCAATTAATAGGGTATCATTGAAAAGACCAAAGTGAATACCAGCATCATCGTCTTTTAATTTTATGTATTCGAAAGGTTTATCTGGCCACATGACCTTATGCCGTATTTTCCAGGCTTCTTCCTTACTTATTTTTCTAATAGCAGTTACCATGGTTGCACCCTCCTTTTGTCTAGCTTCGGCGCTTAGGCCCTATCAAACTTCCCGCTCCGTCCGTACGATAAGTCAACATCAACTCGCTCTCGCTCGCTGTGTTTCCTTTATCTCCTACCGGAAAAGTCCAGTTTGTACGGGCCTGATCGAAGCGCCTCCGCTTTTCTATCTGTCCAGCTACGGCGGCTTGGCCCTCGAGGTCATAAGCCAGTCACTTCCGGTGGACAAAAAGCGTCCACCTGCAGCGCCTGTCTTATGCTTGTCGGGCCAGAGCGAGCCGCCTTCGCTTTTCTCTGTCTAGCTGCAGGGGCTAGCGGCTCGAGGTCACAAGTCAATCCGTCCAGAAGGTCAAAGAGCGACCTTCTAGCCGGCTTGCCTTGTGCTTGTCGCCGCTAAGCAAGCCCCTTCCGCTTTTCTATCTGTCTAGCTTCGGGCGTTAGCGGCTATCAAACTTCACTTTCCTTCTGTACGATAAGTCAACATCAGCTCACTTACGTTCGCTGTGTTTCCTTTATCTCCGCCAGGAAAGATCCAGTTTGTACGCCGCTAAACGAACGCCCTCCGCTTTTCTAGCTGTCTAGCTTCGGCGGCTTGGCCCTCGAGGTCATAAGCCAGTCACTTCCGGTGGACAAAAAGCGTCCACCTGCAGCGCCTGTCTTATGCTTGTCGGGCCTGAGCGAGCCGCCTTCGCTTTTCTATCTGTCTAGCTGTAGGGGCTAGCGGCTCGAGGTCACAAGTCAATCCGTCCAGAAGGTCAAAGAGCGACCTTCTAGCCGGCTTGCCTTGTGCTTGTCGCCGCTAAACAAGCCCCTTCCGCTTTTCTGTTAATCTTCGTCTTTTATGTCGGGGTCTTCTGGGATTGGTTCGTTTAGTATTTCTTCGATCATTTCTTTGTATTTTCCCATTTGTTCTAGATGGGTTTTGAATTGATCTTTGTTAATAATATATTGTTCTCCATCCCATAGTGCACGGATTTTTTTCTCTTTTACTAGTTTTTGAACAGCTTCTTCTGTAACCGATAAGTGTTCTGCTGTTTCTTTTATTGTTAAGTACATCCTATATATCCACCTTCTATTATGTATAGTTACACAGTCATTCGCTCAATTAGTTTCACCTTGATTTCCTCATGAGAAATAGTATGTTCAATCGACTGTAAAAACAACTTTTTTCCTAGTTCTACTAACGGAATTTCAAACGTTGTAATATTCATTACTTTTGCAATCGGTTGATTATCAAAACCTAATATTGCTAGTTCATCCGGAACGGGAATATTTTGCTCTTTACAACATGTTAAAATTCCTGCTGCTACTTGATCACTAGTAACGAGTAAAGCAGTTGGTTTATTATGCAAACTTCTAAGCTTATTGACCACTTTTTCACCGTCTTCGAAATATAAACAGTTATCGAAAATAAACTCTGGTAGAATTGGTTCCTTTATTTTTTCATGAAAATCTTTGTACGCTGCTTCTCGCTGTTTGCTGTTCAAGCCCGTTTTCCTTCCTATACAATACCCAATTTTAGAATGACCCTTTGTATGTAAATATGCTAGCGCTTTTGAAAATACTTCGTAATGGTTAATATACGTGGAAGAAACTTCTCTTTCTCTCGCATCTTCACATAATACAATTGGACCGTACGAAAGATATTCTTCCATAACATCCCATTGGCAAACTCTTGAACAAATAATAAGTGCATCAATTTGTTTATTTCTTAACATCATTAAAGCTTCCATTTCTCTTTCTTCCTTATAATTTGTTTGAAAAAGAACGAGCTTATAATTATTTTCCACTGCTTCCGTTGCAATTCCTTCTACTAACGATCCGAAAAAAGGGTGGTTCGAAAAAGGAATCACTACTCCAATTAAAAATGTTTTTCCTTTACTTAAGTGTACCGCATTAATGTTTCGCTGGTAATTGCTAAGCTGAATTGCTCTTTCTACGGCAGCTTTTTTTTCTTCACTAACGTACGGATGATTGTTTAATACTCTCGAAACAGTTGTGACGGAAACTCCAGCCATTTTTGCAATATCTTTAATATTTGTCAATACAATCACCTTCTGTTCAATCTTTTTCTTGCTCTGAAATGCGTTTCATATTTTATGCTTACATTGTAGAAAGGAGGCTGTCATAGATGGACATAATGATCGGTATCGTTAGTATTATCTTTATGTGTTCTGTCATTTTAGTGTTAACATCACTAGTTGCTTCACAATTACCGGAAGGAATAAAAAAATCTGCCCAAAACAAGAACGACCCTTATTCATATTTATTTAACGTCTATCAAGATTTAAAATAATGAAAAATTTCCGTTCAACTCTATTTTATCTCTTTTTTAGACAAATGGAAAAGGAGTGCTAAAATTCGAATGAACTTTAACACTCCTTATGCTACCCCGCAGTAGGGAGCTGATAGTAGTGGTCAGTGTTTTTTCATATCACTGTGGATTTTAACAAAAACCACTCTACTATTATCTAACCATTAATCGATGTGCTTTTTATTTTTTCCTTTTACAAATCGGTATGCTACAAAAGCGATATATAATGGAGTTGCTATATATATTAAATAAGGAAACTGAGCATATGTACCTCTATAAATTACATACAGTAATCCACCCATAAAAATGGTTATAATTGTACCGTATTTCGGTAGCGGCACTTCTTTAAAGCTAGGGATTTTAATACGACTTACCATTAAGAAACATAGTGCTGTGAATATAACAGTTGAAACAATTTGAGGAATACTGTTACCAAAAAGAGTGAGCAGAGCCATTATTCCCCCTGCTGCAGTAATCGGTACTCCTGTAAAGAAATTCGAGTTACTATTTGTTGCTGTGACGTTAAAGCGAGCTAGACGATACGCTCCAAACAACGGGAATAAGCCCGCAATAATTAACCCTATTAAACCGAACTGGTGAAAATACGTATAATATACTAAAAATGCCGGTGCTACCCCAAACGTAACGACGTCTGCTAACGAATCTAATTCTTTACCTAGTTGACTGTCTGCTTTTAACATTCTTGCAAGTCTTCCGTCCATACTGTCAAGCATCATACCTATTAATATTAATATAGCTGCATTGCTAAATTGCCCGCCAGCAGCATAGCCTACAGATAAGAAACCACAAAACAAATTTCCTAGCGTAAACATATTAGGAATCATCTTCACAAACCGCTTGTACATGTACAACCTCACTCCGTATTAAATCAAATTTTTCTGTATTAACATCATATCATTTCTTTTTCGATTATGGTGATTTTTTCTATATTCCTATCACAATTTATATCGTCGTTGTTCTTCGTTTCATATTTCATAGTTCTCTTTCATATGTTTGTTTCAGGAGGGATAAGCCTATGAGAAGATCAATTTCTAATTACGATTTAATTCGTTACGTTGTTGCTTTTGTGTTCATCGTTTCAGGACTAATGAAGTTAACACAACCAAATATGTTAACTACATTTAGTGAAATTGGGATACCGTTTCCTTATTATATGATGTACGTTCTCGCATTATTAGAAGTTATCCTTGGTTTACTTATTTCTATTAACAAATGGGTACGAAACGCTACGCTACCATTAATCATTATTATGATAACCGCGCTCGCTTTTACAAAACTACCTGTCATTTCTAACGGAATTATTCCGTTTTTATTCCAGTCAAGATTAGATCTAACGATATTAATTTTGCTTTTTGTTTTGTATCGTAGCTCCAATAAAATTTCTTTTTAAAGAGTACGCTACTTTTCTCTGAATTGGATTTATATAGAGAGTGAAAGATTTACAATCCATTGAAGGAGGAAATAACATGTCTAATGTAGCAAGTGAAGATTTTAAACCATTTCATTCTATGGAGGTGAAACCTGTATGTAAGTTTGATCATTGGCAATATTTCTTACCTAAAGATTTTATTGTTCACGCAGCACCTTATTTAAATGCAAATAATATTATTGAACTTTGGGATGTAGTTGTTTGTACTTACGAAGAAGTTAATTTAAACAAGTCTTTAGATGATGAACAAGTAATAAAAGCAATTGTAGAATCACTTCGGATAACAATTGAAAGGGAATTACAGCAAAAAATTCATAAAACATTTAAAGGTTATTTCGCAGCTGTCTTAATTAACGAACTACGCGATTTAAAATCGTATAAAATATATTAGATACTGGGCAGAATTTAAGGAATTTATGTTTGGTAACATATAATTCAATCTGCCTTCCAATTAGTGTCTTATTTGCGGTAATCGTTATTTTATTTACGTTAACAATGATCTTATTAGAGTTTACTTCTTTTATTGGCCTTTCAACAGGCTCCCTTAACAAAAGGGAGCCTCATTTATTTCACCGCAGCCGCTTTAACTGCATTCGTTCATTGAACAAGCTCGGGTACGTCAATAAACCAAGCATGATACTCGTTACTGATGCAGTTGTTAATAGTAAGAACAAAATGAGTAATTGAAATTGAACAGCTTCAATAGGACTAGCCCCGGCAATAATTTGTCCACTCATCATACCTGGCAGTTGTACTAGTCCTATCGTCTTTTGACTTTCTATTGTTGGGATCATGCTAGCTTTAATTGATTGAATAAGTTGGGTATGAATAGCTTGCTTTGGGTTTCCACCGAGCGATAAAATGAGTTCAATTTCATCATCACGAGATTTTACTTCGGATGTAAATCGGTTAAGAAATAGGATCCCTAACACCATTGAATTTCCAATCACCATTCCGCTAATTGGTATAATATATTGAGCTGTTGCCGGAATAATACCAAACCCAAGTAGGATACCTTGTGTGAGTATCTCAATAAAAATAAGTGTTACTGTAGCTTTCCACGCAATTCCCTTAAACGGCATATCCTTTTTCGCAACGTTTTGTGCAGCAGCAGCAATCATTACGATTACCATTAAGATAATAAAAATTAAACTTTCTGCTGAAAATACGAACGTTAAAATATACCCAACTGCAAATAGTTGAATGATTGACCGAACAACAGCAATGACTGTATCTTTTCCTAAACCTAGGTTAAATGTTTTCGATAAAAAAATTGGGATAAGGACGAAAACGAGCGCCATTATTAATGCGATTGGACTCATTCGATTTCCCCCTTTACGAATGCTTGTACATGTTCATTCGTGGAGGTATGTAACAGGTCGCTTTTCCCCGATTCTAATAGCTCGCCTTCTTTTAACATCCAAGCGTATGTGCCGACTTTAAGAGCTTGCTGTAAGTTGTGGGTAATCCATATTATCGTCACACCATATTTTTTGCTTATTTTCACAATTAGCTCGTCAATTTCTTTTTGCGACACTTGATCTAGCGAAGAAGTTATCTCATCGAGCAACAAAATTTTCGGACGATTAACTAGTGTCCTTGCAATGGAAACTTTTTGACGTTGCCCTCCTGATAAATCTTTAATGTTTCGTCGTAAATGCTCTCCTTCTAGACCAACATCCTCTAATAATTTTACTGCTTCGTTTTCGGGTAATGACTTTCCTTGCAATAGCATCGGCAACGCTAAATTATGAAAAACATCCCCTTCTACCATCGGAGCACTTTGAAGAGCCATTCCCACTTCTTTACGCAATTGAACTGGATCATAGTCATATACATTTTTATTTAATATTCTTATCTCCCCAGAAGTCGGGGAAAGTAGCCCATTACATAATTTTAGTAGCGTTGACTTTCCAGCACCTGAAGGACCAACTAATGTTGTAACTTCTCCTTCTATGATAGAGCCAGTAATTCCACGTAATATATGAATACCATCTTCTGACTTATAATGCACATCATGAAACTGAATTGCTCCGCTCAAGTCTTCTTCCTACCTTTCGATAACTTATCTGTTTCTTAATCTGCTCTTACTATACAAAATTAAGTCATTAACTGCACATAATAAGGTTATTAGTAGAATAAAAAACGACAGAGAACTAGCGCTCTGTCGTTTTTAAACAAACATCTTTTTGATTAATTCTCTATTTCTTTTTTTGAAAACTTCATTATGGGATGATACCATCGCCACTTTATTCGCTTCTGGTTGGATAAATTGCTTCGCTCGATTTACTGCATTCGCTGCATCTTGGAACGCCCCTGCAATTAGATTTAATTTACCTTCATGCATTAAGATATCTCCCGCCGCGTAAAGACCCGGTATCGACGTTTCTCCATTTGCTTGCCCTTTCAAATAAAAACTATCGACCATTTCGATATGTAAAGGACTATTTTGTAATAGCGTCGTATCTTGTTCGAATCCGTGATTAATAATCACTTCATCGATTGGTAAGTACGTAACTTCCCCCGTCTCCGTATTAGTAAGCTCTACTCGTTCAATCTTATCTTGATTAAACGTAGCCATTAGTTTTGTTATTTCTGTTTGAAGAAGACATTGCACCGAACTATTCATCAATTGTGCCACTTGTGCTTCATGACCCTTTAAGGCATCCTTCCGATACGTAATGTACACTTTTTTCGCAATCGGCTCTAATTCATTTGCCCAATCAATCGCCGAATTTCCACCACCAGAAATAATAACGGTTTTATCTTTAAAGCGTTTAATCGATTTAACCGTGTAATTTAAGTTAGAAACTTCAAACCGTTCTGCGCCCTCGATATTTAACTTTTGTGGATTCAAAATTCCACTACCTACTGCTACAATAACTGTTTTAGTAAGATGCACATTACCTGACGCCGCTTTCAAAACGAAGAGCCCTTCATCATCTCTAGTAATAGCATTAATTTTTTCACTTAACACAACAGTTGGCTGAAAAGTTAACCCTTGTTCTACTAGCTGTTCAATTACTCTTGCTCCAGGCGCGGGCGTCAACCCACCAATATCCCAAATCATTTTTTCTGGATATATATGAATCTTCCCACCTAAATGAGGCTGATACTCGATTATTTTCGTTTTCATCCCACGAAGACCGCTATAAAAAGCTGAATAAAGTCCAGCAGGCCCTCCACCAATTATTGTCACATCATATAATTCTAACTCGTTCATTACTTCCACTCCTTTGAAAGCGAAGCTCTTAAAATGATTATCATTCTCAATTAACATAAATATACGATACTTTTCTCATTCTTACAACCAAAAAAATAATTGTTGACGAATGGCTGAGATGGAATTATATTAAATGATATACATGAAATTGATAATCATTTTCAATTACGAAACAATTTAGAGGAGGTTAGTTATGATTCGTCTTTTCACGGATGAGCTAACCATTGGCTATGGCGAGCAGTTAATTGTTAAGGATCTTACTATTGAGATTCCCGACAAAAAAATTACAACAATTATTGGTCCAAATGGCTGTGGGAAATCTACTTTACTAAAAGCAATTACTAGAATTATTTCCTATCAATCCGGTTCTGTTATTTTGGACGGAGAAAATATTTTAAAAGAAAATACGAAAGAACTAGCGAAAAAGATGGCAATATTACCGCAAACCCCAGAAAGCACTAGTGGTTTAACGGTTGGAGAGCTAGTTTCATACGGTCGATTCCCTTATCAAAAAGGTTTCGGACGTTTAACCAAACGAGATTATGAAGTAATCGATTGGGCTCTTGAAGTAACTGGTACAACTGATTTTAAATATCGAACAGTAGATGCGTTATCAGGTGGACAACGTCAACGAGTTTGGATTGCGATGGCGTTAGCACAAGAAACAGAAATAATTTTTCTCGACGAACCTACTACCTATTTAGATATGGCTCACCAACTCGAAGTACTGGAGTTGCTTCAACAGTTAAATAAAGAGCAGTCTCGAACAATCGTTATGGTTTTACATGATTTAAATCAAGCAGCACGTTTCGCTGATTACATTGTTGCTTTAAAAAATGGCTCGATCGTTAAGGCAGGCACGTGTGAAGAAGTAATCACTAGTGAGGTTTTACGAGAAGTATTTCATATTGATGCTCTTATTAGTAACGACCCAAGAACAAATAAACCAATCTGCATGACTTACAACTTATTAAAGGGAGAATTGAACAATGAAGAAAATCATATTTCCAATCATTCTAATCTTAGTGTTATTTATTAGTGCTTGCAGCAGCAACTCTTCTACTACTTCTAGTAACGAAGAAAAAGATACTACCGAATCGAACGAAACAATCGTGTTCGAATCAGAAAACGGTCCAATTGAAGTACCCGCTAATCCACAACGCGTCGTAGTATTATCATCCTTTAACGCAGGTAGTGTTATGGCACTAGATGTAAACATCGTTGGCGTTGATACTTGGGCAAAAATGAATCCTAACTACGAGCCGTATTTAAAAAATGCAGAAGAAGTTACAGATGAAAGCTTAGAAAAAATACTTGAGTTAGAACCAGATTTAATTATTGCTGCTCCTTCTAACAAAAACTTAGACAAACTTGGTGATATTGCTCCAACTGTTACATTTACATATGGAGCAGTTGATTACTTAACTCAACATATTGAAATTGGGAAATTACTAAACAAAGAAAAAGAAGCAACAGAATGGGTAGAAGATTTTAAAAAGCGTGCACATGAAGCTGGTGAAGAAGTAAAAGCTCATATCGGTGAAGATGTGACAGTATCTGTTATCGAAAGCTTTAACAAACAGCTTTACGTTTTTGGAGATAATTGGGGGCGTGGTACGGAAATTTTATACCAAGAAATGAAGTTAGCAATGCCGGAGAAAGTTCAAGAAATGGCACTAAAAGACGGTTATTATGCTTTGTCCCTTGAAGTTCTTCCTGAATATGCTGGAGATTATATTATCTTGAGTTCCGACGGTGTTGATATTTCGTTCCAAGAAACAGAAACATATAAAAATATTCCAGCAGTAAAAAATGACCATGTATTTACTGCAAATGCTTCACAATTTTACTTTAACGATCCAATTACATTAGATTTCCAATTAGAATTCTTTAAAAACAGCTTTCTTGGAAACTAATAAATATTAGTAGGGTGCGCAAAGGTGTCATTACCGATGGGACACCCTTTCTTTTTTGTAATAATACTTTAATTCATAAGAAAAGATGAGGATAAAATGAATAAAGAAAAGCTACCTATCATTTCTTTTACATTTAAATTAGTCATTGGCTGCTTACTTTTAATGCTCGTGTTTATACTAGCGATTCGTTTTGGAGCAGCAGAGGTGACTTTAAAAGACATTTGGTTAGCGATTACAACAAATGCTACCGGTGAAAAGTTATCTATTTTACGAGAAATTCGTTTACCTCGAGCTGTTGCTGCAATCTTTGTTGGTGCAGCCTTAGCCGTTGCTGGTGCAATCATGCAAGGATTAACGAAAAATGCATTAGCTGATCCTGGTTTACTAGGTTTAACCGCCGGTGCCAACTTAGCGTTAGCGGTAACGATGGTTGCAATCCCAGGTGCTAATTACTTTACGATTATGATTGCCTGTTTCATTGGAGCAGCAGTTGGAACTTTTATGGTCCTCAGTATTGGGGCAATACGAAAAGGAGGCTTTTCTCCTTTTCGCATAGTTTTAGCTGGTGCTGCCGTAACTGCCTTTTTATCTGCTATTGCGGAAGGAATTGGGATTTACTTTAAAATATCAAAAGAAGTTTCGATGTGGACTTCTGGTGGGCTTATCGGGACTACTTGGGGACAGCTGCAAATGATCATTCCATTTATTTTAGTAGGAATATGTTCTGCCATTCTCTTATCTAAACAGTTAACTATTTTAAGTTTAAGTGAAGAGGTGGCTGTTGGATTAGGTCAGAAAACAACACAAGTAAAAATTGTATTATTTATTACGATTGTAATTTTAGCTGGTGCTGCTGTAGCACTAGTTGGTAATATCGCGTTTATTGGTTTAATGATTCCACATATCGTTCGCTCTTTTGTTGGTAGTGATTACCGATTTATTATTCCGATGAGCGTATTTATTGGAGGAAGTTTCATGTTGTTAGCGGATTTAGTAGGGCGCACGATTAGCGCTCCTTACGAAACACCTGTAGTAGCAATAGTCGCCATTATCGGGCTTCCTTTCTTCTTATTCGTTGTCCGTAAAGGAGGTAAAGCCTTTTTATGATCCATCCTATCCTTTTGAAAAAACAACGAACAATTATTCTATTATTAGTTTTGTTCATTATTATTACGATGTTCGTTAATTTAGGGCTTGGTTATTCCTCCCTCTCCTATGACAGGCTACTGCCTACACTGTTTGGTCAAGGTACTTTTAAAGAAGAGTTTATTCTATTTTCTATTCGGCTTCCGAGAATGATTGTTGTCCTTTTGGCAGGAATGGCGCTTGCTTTATCAGGAGCTATTTTACAAGGTATCACTCGTAATGATTTAGCGGACCCTGGTATTATTGGAATAAATGCTGGAGCTGGGATTGGTGTTGCTTGTTTTTATTTGTTTTTCCCGATACAAAGCGGTTATTTTGTATATTTACTTCCTATTATCGCTTTTGGTTCTGCTCTGCTCACATCATTTGCTATTTATGCTTTTTCCTATAGTCGAACGGACGGGTTCCAACCAATTCGATTAGTTCTAACAGGTGTTGGTTTTTCATTGGCACTTTCGGGTGTCATGATTTTACTATTCTCTTCCTTCGATCCATTTCAAGTAGATTTTATCGCTAGATGGCTTGCCGGTAACATTTGGGGAGATGATTGGCCATTCATTTGGGCGCTTCTTCCGTGGTTAGTCGTCCTAATACCATTTACGCTATATAAAGCGAGTCGGTTAAACATTTTAAATCTAGGAGATTCGGTCGCCATAGGGGTTGGTATCGCAATCCAAAAAGAACGAATAGTTCTATTATTAGCTGCAGTAGCTCTTGCGGCGTCAGCAGTATCTGTTACAGGAGGAATTGCGTTTATCGGTCTGATGGCTCCACATATTGCAAAAGCATTAGTTGGACCAAGACATCAATTATTCATTCCGATTGCAATTTTATTAGGTGGGTTTCTATTACTTCTTGCCGATGTAATAGGTCGAAATATTATAGAACCTGAAGGAATTCCTACTGGTATTATGGTTGCGTTAATTGGGGCTCCATACTTTATGTATTTGTTGATGAAAAAAGCGTAAATAAGGGTAAGTAAAAAAGGTCAGTTTAAAAACTGACCTTTTTCTTCTAACTATTCATATTTTATTTGAAACATAACGTCCTTATGAAATAAACACACTTAAAATAAGAGCAACACTTAAACCTACAAGTCCGATAATCGTTTCCATTACTGTCCATGACTTTAATGTATCTTTTACATCTAAGCCGAAGTATCTACCTACAAGCCAGAAACCTGAATCATTTACGTGTGAAAGTACAGTTGCTCCAGAAGCAATTGCAATAACAATTAAGCCAAGAACTGGTCCTTCTAACCCCATTATTTGAATTAATGGTGAAATTAAACCTGCTGCTGTTACCATCGAAACGGTTGCAGAACCTTGTGCAACGCGGACTGCCGCAGCAATTAAAAATGCTAGTAAGATTGGTGGTAATGCAGAGCCAGCCATCATATTACCAATAACATCACCAACACCTGAATCAATTAAGATTTGTTTGAAAACACCACCAGCACCTGTTACAAGTATAATAATACCAGCTGGCTCTAATCCTTTATTAGCAATATCTTGTACTTCCTGACGAGATAAACCACGCTTTGTTCCTAAAAACACAAACGTGAGAATTGTAGCAAAAGTTAATGCAACAAATGGATGACCTAAGAAAGTAAAGATTTGTCTTGCCATATTACCTTCTTCTAATAACACACCTGAAACTGTATTAAGTAGTATTAAAACTAATGGCGTTAAAATAATTGCCGTGATTAATTTAAAACTCGGAAGATCACGATTATCTTCTACTTCTTCTATATTCATATATTCCGGTACAACGACGTGAAGTCGTTTGGAAATATAACGGGCAAATAATGGCCCTGCAATAATCATCGAAGGAATCCCTGCTAGTACACCGAATAAGATAACCCAACCTAATTCCGCTCCTACTAAATCAGCAACCGCAATCGGTCCTGGTGTTGGTGGAATAAAGGAATGCGTAACAGCTAATCCAGCTAGCAACGGAATTCCATAATACAATAACGATTTACCTGTTTTCTTCGCTAATCCGTAAACAATTGGAACAAGAATAATAAAACCAACATCAAAAAAGACTGGAATCGCTACCAGAAAACCTGTGAAACCTAACGACCATTGTGCTTTATCTTCTCCAAAACGATTGATCATCGTTTTCGCTAGTCTATCCGCTCCTCCAGAAACTTCTAGCATTTGTCCAAACATTGCACCAAGACCGACAACGACGGCAACGAATCCGAGAGTTCCGCCCATCCCACGTTCCATCGATTTAATTACTTCATCTAGAGGCATCCCTGCTAGAATTCCAACAATTAAACTTACTAGTAATAAAGCAACAAATGCATGTAGTTTTGTACGCATTACTAAAAATAATAGTAAGAAAATCCCTGCTAACGCTATAAGTAGTAATAAATGATCTGCCATAATGTACTCATTTCCTTCCTATTCATTGAGGCTTACTTCTTTTCAACCGCATGGCCGCCAAATTCATTTCGAAGTGCAGCAACGACTTTCCCAGTAAATGTATCATCTTCTTGAGAACGGTAACGCATCAATAATGCTAGTGTAATAACTGGAGCTGCCATTTCTAAATCTAGTGCCGTCTCGACAGTCCATTTCCCTTCTCCCGAAGAGTGCATAACCCCTTTAATATCATCCAGTTTACTGTCTTTTGAAAAGGCATTTTCCGTTAACTCCATTAACCATGAACGAATAACAGAACCGTTGTTCCATACTTTTGCAACTTTTTCATAATCATAGTTAAAAGAACTTTTTTCTAAAATGTCAAAGCCTTCCGCTATTGATTGCATCATGCCATATTCTATTCCGTTATGAACCATTTTTAAGAAATGGCCACTCCCTACTTCACCTGTATATAAATAACCATTTTCAACTGTTAGATCTTTAAATAATGGCTCAATCTCCTTGAAAACCTTTTCATTTCCACCTACCATTACACATGCTCCTTGACGTGCACCATCTACTCCACCGCTCGTACCACAATCAAAGAAGTAAATCCCTTTTTCTTCACAACGCTTACTTCTCGCAATAGAGTCTTTATAATGAGCATTTCCGCCATCAATAATGCGGTCTCCCTCTTCTAAGTGAGCCAAAATGGATGTGAATACTGATTCTGTTATATCACCTGCTGGCACCATCATCCAAACAGTTCTTGGTTTTTCTAAAGATTGTACGAGTTGCTCAATCGTAGCCGTCGTTTTTCCACCGTCTATCGATAGTTTTTCCATTGCTTCTACATTTACATCATTTGCAACTACATCATATTTTTTATCTAATAGATTAAGAGATAACTGATATCCCATTTTTCCTAATCCAACAATACCAATTTGCATATATATATCATTCCCTATCGAAAAAATTTTCTTATTAAGTTCATTATACGAAAAAATATTTTTTTCGCAAGCGTTTTCAAAAAAATATTTTTTCTCGACCTGTTTTCTTGTATAATATAAAGAAAGCCTTATCAGAGGAGTCGTTATGAAAAAACAACAACAATCCGTTCTTATGAATGTCCGGACAAACTATCCAAGATTTAGTGTAACGGAGCGAAAGATTGCAGATTATATATTAAAAAATCCGAATAAAATTATTCATTCTTCTATTAATCAATTAGCGGAAGATTTAGATGTGGCAGATTCTACTGTATTTCGTTTTTGTAAACGAATTGGCTATAAAGGGTATCAGGCAATGAAAATCGCACTAGCTTCAGAAGTAGTTTCCCCGATAAAAGATATTCATGAAAATGTCGATGAAGGAGATAGCTTTGATACGATTGCGTCGAAGGTTTTTCGAGCAAACATTGAAACGTTGGAGGATACGTTACAAATTGTAGATGAAGAACAGTTGCAGCTTGCTGTTGATACGATCGTTTCTTCTAAATCCGTTCACGTCTTTGGCAGTGGCGGATCGAGTATTATCGCTTTAGATGCCTATCATAAGCTAGTTCGAACAGGGGTAAACGTTCACACCGTAACAGACACTCATTTTCAACTAATGGCAGCATCTCAATTAACAGAGCAAGATTGTGCTGTCCTTATTTCACATTCAGGTTCTTCGAAAGACATTCTTCATATTTTAAATGTTGTGAAGAAAAATAATGTAAAAACGATCGCTATTACGAATTTTGCAAAATCCACTTTGAGTGCAGCCGTACATGTACCTTTATATACTAGCTCGAAAGAAACAGATTTTCGTTCAGAAGCATTATCGTCGAGAATTGCACAGTTAACGTTAATTGATGTCCTTTACGTTAATATTCTTTTGAAAAAGGGCGAGGAAGGACAAGCAGCACTAAAAAAAATGCGCGAAGCAATTTTAGTTAAAAGAATATAATTTTTTCCACGAACAAAAGCATGAGTCCGATGTTATCGAACTCATGCTTATCTTTTTCCATATTATAAGCTGTTATATTATTATTCTAATCCTGCTGTCCATTCCGCAACGATATCTTCATTTGCTTCTACCCATTCAGCTGCCGCATCACTTGGGTCTTTTCCGTTTTGAATTTCTAGCATTACTTTTTCCATTTCTTCTGTTTCCCAGAAGAAATTATCTAACACTTTGTACGCTGCTTCTAAATCTTCTTCTAGGCCTTCACGAACCATAGTTTTAATGACTTCTTCGCCACCAAATGTTCCTTCTGGATCATCTAAATATTTTAAGTCATACGCACCGAACTTCCAATGTGGAGACCAACCGGTTACAATAATATCTTCTTCTTTTTCATACGCTTGGCTTAAAGCTGTAACCATTGCACCACTTGAAGAAGTTTGAACTCTCCAATCGCTAAGATTGCTGTAATCTTCTAATGTTTGCTGTGCAGCTTGAACAACGCCAGCTCCAGGTTCAATCGCAGTAATGGATTGGTTTGCTTCACTTGATAGGTCTGCAATAGAATCAACGTCCATATATGATGGAACAACTAAACCAATTTTTGCTCCTTCTAAGTTAGCTCCTAAGTCAACCATTTTATCGCCATACTCAGCGAATTGAGCAGCATGTGTTGCTGGTAACCAAGCTGCTACCATTGCATCCGCTTCTCCGTTTGCAACTGCTTCCCACATAACAGCATTATCTAGTGGTCTTAATCTAACATCATACCCTAGGTCTTCTAATACTTTTCCAACAACATGCGTAGAGGCAATTTCCGTATCCCATTCTACATATGCTAACTCAATTCTTTCACCTTTTCCAATCGTGTCTTCCGATCCACTTGTATCAGAAGAACAACCTGCTGCAAAAACAGCTAATGAAAGTGCCGCTGCACCTAACATCTTTTTCCATTTCGTTTTAAACATTTCGTAATCTCCCCTTCTATTATTATTTATGGAAACTTTTCACGTTGAAAAGATATACCAGTTTAATCATTTTTCTTATTTAAGTTTTGTGTGATTCGATCAATAATGATTGCCAGGATAACAATTCCGATTCCTGCAACAAATCCAGGTCCTACTTGCGCACGCTGTAAGGAAGAAAGAACAGCATTTCCTAATCCAGGCGCACCAATCATCGAGGCAATAACAACCATCGATAGTGCCAGCATAACTGTTTGGTTAATTCCTGCCATAATGGTAGCCTTTGCAACGGGTAGCTCCACTTTCATTAACTTTTGAAAGCCAGTACTTCCGAAAGCATCGGCTGCCTCTACTAATTCTTTCGGCACTTGGCGTATACCTAAATTCGTAAATCGTACAGTTGGCGGTGTCGCAAATATTAAAGATGCAAATACACCTGGAACCATTCCGATTCCAAAAAAGGCAACTGCAGGTATTAAATAAACGAATGCTGGCATTGTTTGCATAAAATCTAGTATAGGAGAAAAGATTGCATTTGCCGTTTTACTTTTCGACATTAAAATCCCAATTGGAACTCCTATAATAATGGATAGAATACTTGCAATTAGTACTAACGTTACCGTGTTCATTAAGTCGTTCCAATGACCTTGGTTATAAATAAGCCATAGTCCTAAAATTGTGAAAGCCGGTAATCCTAACTTTTTCTTTGATGCAAAAAATGCAATGACCGCTATAACGATGATGACGATAATAGGCGGAATCGGCATTAGCACATCTTCTGCTAGAAATTCCATGAAATTACCGAAATGTACTTTAATAGGGTTAAAGATAAATGCAAACACGTTCGTAATCCAATCAACAAAAGCTTTTATTCCTTCTGCAATTGGTATTTTTGGAATAAAATCTAATATACTATTCATTGTCCACATTCACCTCACCGTCTCCAGCAAGAGCAGCAATAACTGATCCTCTTACAACAATTCCTACTAATTTCTCATTTTCTAAAACAGCTACTGGAACTGGTGAATCATGAATAATCGAGAAGATATCATTCAATGTTTTATCCTTTTCCACTGTTGGTATGTCTGTTTTAATAATGGAGGTGATGTCTGACACGTCTTTTTTTCTTGCCTCCGACGCATCTTCAGCCGTTATGTAACCTTTTAAATTCCGTTTACTATCAGTCACAAAAATAATCGATATTCCTGACTCTCGCATTCGTTCTAACGCAACGCGCGGTCCATGCTTTTCTATGTTGATTGTTTCAGGACGCTTCATAATGTGCTGTGCTGTTAACACTTTTGAGCGGTCTACGTCTTCCACAAATTTTTCAACATACTCATTCGCCGGGTTCATAAGAATTTCTTCCGGTGTACCAATTTGTACGATAGACCCGTCCTTCATGAGCGCTATTCTGTCGCCTAATCGTAATGCTTCATCTAAATCATGAGTAATAAAAATGATTGTTTTTTGCATAGTAGATTGTAAATCAAGGAGTTCGTCTTGCATTTCTTTTCGAATAAGTGGATCTAATGCGGAAAATGCTTCATCCATCAACAATACCTTCGGGTCATTCGCTAATGCTCTAGCTAGCCCCACTCTTTGCTGCATACCACCTGATAGTTGCCCGGGTTTTTGATGAATATAATTACCAAGGCCGACGAGCTTTAATGCCTCTGTTGCCTTTTCTTTTCGTTCCTCTTTTGGAACATCTTGTACTTCTAAGCCATACTCGGCATTTTGCAAAATCGTACGATGGGGAAACAGACCAAACTGTTGAAAGACCATACTTAATTTTTCTCTGCGCACTTGACGAAGCGCTTTTTTATCCATTTTGGATAAGTTTTCTCCATCAATTAAAATCGTTCCAGAAGTTGGTTCAATTAATCTATTAAGTAATCTTACTAGTGTAGATTTTCCACTACCGGAAAGACCCATAATGACGAAAATCTCACCAGCCTCTACTGAAAAAGATGCTTGATTTACTCCGACGGTACAACCAGTTTCTTTTAAAATTTGTTCTTTTGTGTACCCTTGTTCTAAAAGCTTGATCGCTTGTTTCGTATTTTTTCCAAATACTTTTGTTAATTGACTAATTTCAATCGTTGGCATACCTTCACCTCTATCCTTCTAACAGCACGTATAACTTGTTACTAAGCGTAAACGAATCGAAGTTTACTTACTTAGGTAATTATCACTATATAACCTTAACCCTTTTTTCACCTTTGACACAAACGTGAAATTTTCGAATAATCTTACATATTTTGAGATGAATCACTTTGAGCTAAAATGAGAAGTGACATTCGTTCATTTCCTCTCAAATGCTACCAGATGCTAAACATTGCTTGAGTTAATCTACTGAAAATTGCGATATTTCAGGGGGTTATTTTACATTTTTGTAAACGTATGTACGTGATAACAATTAGTTCTTTTCTCACCGAAAAAACCAAGTACTTTTATTCGTACTTGGCTTAATAACATATATTCTTAATCCATTATTTTTACAACCATTTTTCTTCTTGCATAAAAGAAATAACTAAATTGAATAGCATGATAAATACTCGCTATTATAAAAAAATTAACTAACAGGTTTGGATTCTCCATAATTCCACCTATATCAGTTGCTAAAATCATGATGTATAAGTACGCAATTGTTGCACCGAGTATAGTTGGTAAAAAGAATAAGAATGATAGTTCCTGTGAAATTACCTTTTTCACTTCTTTTACTGTAATTCCAACTTTATACAACTTTTTGTACTTCACTTTTTCCTTTTCAATGTCAGAGAACAAATGTAAATATAGGAGAATAAACGTTCCGAAGAAGAAAATAACACTTAAGAAAATCGTCACAAAAAACATAATACCATTCGTATGCTTTTCCCTGTTATAATCAAACACTTTAGCTGATAGTTGTAGCAAATCTTCTTCTAACGTATATATAGTACGGAAATCCTCGATAGGTGGTGTGGATGCGTTTTTGATACTTAACGTATTTTCTAATTCCTTGGCCGCATCTATTGTATTTTTCCAATTGTTCAAGTTGATTAATTGAAGATTGGCAGAATATGTTTCCAAGTTATTCTTTAAAAAATGGTAGTCTGATTCATTGACGACAATTATGTCGTTAACATAGCTCAAATAATTTATCTGCCTTTCAACCTTAGTATCCTTTAAATGATACGTAAGCTGGTTGTTTCCAATCTGAAATGTTAATCCTTGATCATAGTCGCTATTACTATATGCATACTCTGGGACACTATTTATATAGTAAAAATACTCACCGTCTTGTAGTTTTCCCTGACTAGACGTTAACGTGTTAAATTCCTCAAGAGACATGAATGTGTAAATATAATGCACACCTTCCCAATACGGGTGCTCTTGAAAATAGTTGAAAATTGGTATGTCCAAATGTTGTGTAATTCGGTGCTCCTCTTGATCCAAAATGGTATAAAGATCATGGACCGAAATATTGTTTTTCGTCTCTGTTTGAATATAGGCGATATCAAACGGACTATGTTCCTTCACTTGTTTTTCTACAGAAGTATAAAAGAACAATAGTAACGTACTATAAAAAATCGTCACCATTACCATCACCGTGATGAGCATTAATAGAGATGTTAATTGTTTAAATTTATAATCTAAACTAGTTAACACTAATAATCTTCGATAGAAATACGACTTATTTCTTTTCGCTATATCGATATAAAAGCTAAAAAACTGATTAAGACACATATACAATCCTGCTAATAATATAATGGTCCAAAGAAGCAATAAACCACCTGCATCCCCTGCTGTTGCATAAGTGAAATAGAGTAATAAAATGGAACCGACAACTACCATTAACCCTATCCCACCTAATAGAGGACTTTTCATTTTAATCGTCTCTGCCACTTTATCACTCTTTAAACTATCCATTAAGTTAAAGTATAAAATTTGGATGAGCGATTTCCCAACTGAAAAAAGAAAGACGAGCATAAAAGCACAAATAGAGTACAAGAACATATTACTATTTATATGAAAGGATACTCCTTGAATGCCAACGCTGTTCATTAGTAAAAGGAAGAACAGCTTAGAAAAAACAGCTCCTCCAACAATTCCAGAAAAAATGGAAACAAAACCAATTACACCGTTTTCAACTAATAGTAGTTTACTAATATCCCGATTAGACATTCCTAGTGTGATAAAAAGACCAAACTCTTTTCTTCTACTTTTCATAAAAACAGTATGCGCATTGCTTATGAAAAATACAGTGAAAACAACAAGTGCAACAGCAGGAATGATTAACGCATCTTGAATGCTTTCTAGTTCCTTTACAGCGACAACTTGGTCGTTAAAATAAACAGTCGAAAACATAAAAAAGAACAAAACTGCAAAGCTATTACATAAGTAATAAAAAATATACTTTCTACTATTCACCTTTGCCATTTTCCAAACGAGCTGACTAAATGTCATACGATTTCCCTCCTAAAACAGCAAGGTTATCTATAATCTGATTCAAAAACTCCTTCCTACTTCCTTTTTTAATAATATAAGAATGAATGAGCCCATCTTTTATAAAAACAACTTTTCGACAGTAGCTTGCTGCAAATACATCATGTGTGACGACAAGAACTGTTGTCATAAGCTCATCAACGATTTTCTCAAAACATTCCATAATGGTAGAGGACGATTTTGAGTCTAAATTTCCAGTTGGCTCATCGGCAAAAATAATATTCGGGTCGTTTGCTAATGCGCGGCTAACAGCAGTACGTTGCTGTTGCCCTCCTGAAATGTTGTAAGGATATTTATGTAAGATGTCTTTAATTCCAAATAGATTGGTGACACTTTGAACTTTTTCTTCCATTTCTTCTATCGTTTTCTTTTCTAGTGCCATCGGTAACATAATATTTTCTTTCACCGTTAAGCTATCTAATAAGTTGAATTCTTGGAACACAAAGCCTAATTGCTTTCGGCGGAACAACGCTAATTCATCTCCTGACATTTCGCTTAGTTCTCTACCAGCAATTACTATCTCCCCAGAAGATGGTTTATCTATCCCACTGAACATATTTAATAGCGTTGTTTTCCCACTACCAGAAGGACCCATTATGGCAATAAACTCACCCTTTTGAACCGAAAGGCTTATACCACCTAAAGCAGTTGTTGCTCCTTCCCCACTAGATTCGCCATATACTTTTACTATATTGTTAGCTTCTAAAATAACCATCCGTTTCCTCCTTATACCAAAACACTTTGCTTTCTTACTAACTATCGTATAAAACATAGAGGCTTCCAACCATCGGAAATGCTAAAAAAACCTTACAGTTTTGTAAGGTAATTTTGCATTTAAAGGGGAACGTTCAAGATCTTTCTCTAATCTTTCTCTTCGCCTTTTCCTGTCATCCATTGAACGGTTACCGTTGTCCCTACTGAAACTCTTGACTGAACCGTAATCGTATGGCCTAACTTATCCGCAATCCTTTTACATAAATAAAGGCCAATTCCTGTTGAGTTCGGATACTTCCTACCGTTTTCGCCTGTAAAAAATGGCTGGAATACTCGCTCTACGTCATATGGAGGCATACCGACTCCTTCATCTTTTACGGATAGCGTTGTATACGTTTCGCCTTGTTCAACCTTAAAAAGAAGTTTTTTATTGCCACTTTTAAAGCTCGAATATTTAATTGCATTGGAAACTACTTGCTCTAATAATACTTCATTCCATTTAGAGTCTGTAACGATTAAAGCTGACTCACCATCAAATTCAATAGTCGGAAAGATGGATTGGTAAATACACTCGCGTTTTCGTTCGTTCATTATTTTTCTTAAAACGTGTAACAAATCAACTGACTTTACTTCTAAATCATTCTCAACGTTCTCCATGCGGATCATCGTTAAGCCTTGCTCGATAGAAGAATGTAGTCGTTTATTTTCTCGTTGTATTTTTTCTAGTAGCCTATCAGAATCTTTTTCCTCTTTATTCAAAATAAGCTCTATAACTGAGACAGGCGTTTTCAAATGATGCATCCAATGAGATAAAAAGTAAACTCTTTCTTTATTTTTTTCATTCATCTCATAGTACTTACTCTTATGTTCACGATTCACCTTTTGGAGCAACAGTTGAAATGCTTTTTGTTCTTCTGTATGAGCAATCATCTCAGCAAAATCATCGTTTAACATTCGACTAACAGCACTGTTCGTTTCATAGTATCGAAGCCAATCTATTATGAGATAAATAGTTAGTAAGAACCCCCCTACAACTAGCGGGTAAAAGTACTCGGTATTCGCTGGCTCAGTAAGGTGAAAATAGACGATAATAGCAGACATATTTAGCCCATAAAAGACGATGAGCAACAATCTATCTTTCAAAAAATTTACGAGTAACCTTTTAGTCATTGTTCATCCCCACAGAATATTGAAGCATATACCCTAGCCCTCTTTTCGTTTTAATCACCTGTCCTACCCCTATCTCCACAAGCTTTTGCTTAATTCTCGTTATATTAACAGTTAGTGTATTATCATCAACAAACGTAAAGGAATCCCACACTTCCTCCATTAACTGTTCTCTCGTTACGTAAGCATTGTTATTTTCCATCAACTTTCTTAACAGCTTATATTCATTTTTGCTAAGTTCCTTGCTCTTTTCTCCGTACGTTATTGTTAAAGTTTGCGAGTCTATATAAAGTTCACCTATAGAAGTGTTCTGATTTTCTTTGACTGCATATTCCCCGTACACTCTTCGGACCGTTGCTTTAATTTTTGAATGTAATATATCAAACGTAAACGGCTTCGTAATATAATCATCTGCCCCAAGTTCAATTGCCATTATTTGATCCATTTCCTGACTTCGCGCAGAAATAATAATGATTGGGACATTAGATTTTTGGCGGAAGCTTCTACATAAATAATAGCCGTCATAGTAAGGAAGGTTTATGTCGAGTAACACTAAATCTGGTCGAAAGTCCACAAATTCTTCTACTACATTTGCGAAACTTTTTGGTTGCGCTACTACATACCCGTACCGCTCGAGATTTTCTTGAATGATTTCACTTAACTGGGGATCATCTTCAATCAGCATTATTTTATGCATCGTAACTCTCCTTTTAATGGTAGCTTTCCTTATCATACCATTTCCTTCTATATAAAGTAGGAGAATTTGAAAGAGAATAATTTCTGCCCTTTTTAACTACACGCCAGTCCACAAGAGCATCTATTTTTTCCTAAGAGTAACGAATACGCTGCTGGAAATTCTCGATTGACTCGTTGTACTTCCATCGCAAACTGTTGATTGTTTTCAGGAACACCTGACAGTGAGTCTGCCTTTTCTTGACTATCAACGCTAGCCCCAGGTGGAACAAATGAGTTCGGTCTAAGCTCGACCCCATCCGTAATGACCGCTCCAGAAGAAATAAAACTATCTCGACCGACTTTTGCATTAAATACGACCGATCCAAATCCAACAAACACATTATCTTCTATTAAGCATGGTCCGTGAACAAGCGAACCGTGCGCACACGTTACTCCCTTTCCTATATAAATGGAATACCGTTTGTTATTTCTTGTGACATATTCATGTTCAAGGCCATGTAAAATGACCCCATCCTGCAAATTGCTGTTACTCCCAATATGAAAAGGAGTTCCTTCATCCGCTCTTAACGAAACGAATGGCCCAACAAAAACATTATGTCCGACTCGCACATCGCCCACGATATATGTAAACGGACTTAAGTACGCAGTAGTAGCAATAGTAGGTATGCGGGAATAAGGATTAAACGTTGTAACCGGGTTTGGCCCGATAAACGTTAAATGGTTTCTGTTTCTCCACATCGACAGTCACCCCCTAAACTAGTGTTACTATCCTATGCTGCTCTATTTGTTATTTTGCCTGGCCTATCCTTTAGGTGAAAAGAAAAAGAGCTCTATGCCCTTTAAGCAAAAGAACTCTTTCCCCGCATTTATTCAGTTAAAAAAGAAACGACAATTTGTACAATTTCCGAGCGTGACCCAATGCGGATTGGCGGTCCCCAAAATCCATAACCTGATGATACGATAGAATGAAGCTGCTCTAGTTGGAGATAGCCCCAATCATTTTCATATATTTTTCCGGTAATTAAGTTTCCAGGGAACACTTGTCCATAATGTGTATGACCAGAAAGCATGAGATCTATCCCCTGCTCTTGTGCCACATCTAAATCGTACGGCTGATGATCGACAAGTATGAGCGGTTTGCTCTTATCTAAATTTGCTGTTAACACGGCCAACTCTTCTCTGTTTCTATCAGTACGGTCTTTTCGACCGATTATATAAAAGTGGTCATCTATTAAGATGAAATCATCATATAGAACCGTCACATTTCCTTCTTCGATTACATCAATTAATTTTTCAATCGGTCCATTATGCTTATCGTGATTTCCTAGCGAAGCGTAAACACCGTAAGGCGCATTAATTTGCGCAAGTACTTCCGCAATGTTTTTATCCACAAACGGATCAATATCATCATCTACAATATCGCCTGGAAAAATAACGACGTCTGGTTGAAGTGCATTTATTTGTTCCACCATTTTTTTAGCATGATTTTTTCCAGAAAGAACGCCAAAATGCATATCTGATGCCATGACAATATTAAGACTCTCCATCTCAACTTCTTTCTCCACTGTCACGTCGTATTGATTCACAGTAGGTGTGTATGCATTATAAACTCCGAAGGATATGACAAATATAACAACACTGAACACAATTACTCTTGCCCATCTATCAATATGAATTCTCGGTATTTTCGTAAAGCCGAGTAGCCAAACAGTAAGATGGAGTACCGGTAACAAAATAACCATTAAGTAGAAAAGCGCCATCCAAAAGGAGCCGATAATATGAAGGATCGTATTATCGAAAAATCTCCCAACTATGAAGGAAGTGGAAACAACCGTCAGTGTAATAATGTACAATAGTTTAAACTTCCAGGAAACACTCCTTCTTCCTCTAACTAGCATCAATCCCCATACGCTTCTTCCAATGTAATATACAAGCGCTGCATATACTACAAGAAAAAACAGTCCGAAAAATATCATCATTTAACTTCACCCGTTCACTTCAAATTTCCTCTTTTTACTATATACGATGGGGATTTGTGAAGCAAAGAATACACTTCACTCCATAATAAAAAGTCTGCTCTTATTTTTTAGGGCAGACTTTTTTCATCGTCTAACGGGGTAAGCTTATAAATGGGTCGCAACCATTAGTCTTGGTAATTAGATAAATCTTGCTGTACGGAATGAAGAGCATCAATTGCTTGTTGAATCTTGTTTTTGTTCTCTGGTTTTTCGGCAGAGTTAAGAGCCTGTTGTAATGTTCCTACCGTATTTTGAACACTTGACATACTTTGATTCACATAGTCTTGCGCATTTGGCATTATGTACGCCTCCTTTCTGGGAAATTCAATATAGTTTTTGCAGAAAAGTGGAGAAATATTATTTTCGATTGGAATGAATAGCGGTGCGGGTTGTGCCGCTGCTATTTTATAGGGGTTTTAGATACAGTGGCGGGGTTGATTGATGCAGTTGGAGAAATTATTGACGCACTTGGCCGGTTTTTTGACGCTGCTGGAAAATTTATTGACACACTTGGCGATTTTTTTGACGCAGCCGAAAAATTTTGACGCTGCTACAATGTCTCTCTGTATACTATACTCCCCACTAAAGTTGATGTAGCAAATATTACTTCATCAAGTTCGTCCTCGACTTAACATTAAAACAAACTAAAAAGGACAAATTTTCCTAATTAACATTTCTAATATAGCTTTTAAAAAAGTTAATAATAAGGGAGATGCTAAAAATGTTGACGCCTCACATTTTTTCCTATAGCTCAATCAAACGTTTGATTGAAAATTGCTATATTAACAAACTTCTTAGACCTTTTTAAAAAAGAAAGAATGGATTAATTCTCCATTCCTTCTTACCGCTATATTATATCTTCTCTGCCGTATGTATTTGTCTTGTACTAGCAACTTTATTTACAATCCGGTTCCACAAAGGTTTATTTATGTATATTACGAGAAAAAGGCCAACAATGTAACCGAAAATTTTAAATTTCCCTTTTGTTGTTTCTGCTTCTTTCATCGTTACGCCCTTTTCAACATAATCTTGACCAGCTAAAAAGGCAGAAACGTTATACTCCATTTCGGAAGTAAGTGGTTCACCGTTTCGTTTTTCAAAAACGTTATAATAATATATTTGAGGATCGTTATTTATCGAAAATTGCTTATAATAATAACCGATTGTACCGAAGACATATCCTGACACTAAAAAGATAGCAAATGCAATTATTATTTGTTTCTTCCATTTTAAAAGAAAATCATAAATAGCACTATTAGAAAACTTCTTATAACTTTCCTTCGCGATTGCAGTAGCACGTCTTCTTACGAGTAATAATAACGAAAGGACAAAACCAAAGACACCAAATGTTACCTGCGTTTTAAACAAGCGCTCTTCGTATATTTGAACAAAATACGCGCCTACACTACGACTGCCCGAATGGTACATTTGTGCAATAACGGTCACATCTCTTATACTAGCATCCTTTCCTTCCGTTCTATGCATTAATGCTTCTTTAATTACAATAGCTTGCAAATGTTCTTGAGCGGCATATTTAGATTGATATTCTATGTATCCAATTACGAAAAGTGTTCCTATAAGTACAAACAGGCCGGTAATTCCAACAACGATAACTAGTTTTCTAGTAAAACTAGAAAATTGATCGATTGACTTTTCTTTTCCTGATGATTCTTCTAACGTTGCTTCTTTTGATTTTATTAAAATAATAATAGCTAATCCTACAATTGTTGTTATTCCACCAATAATAAACCAAATTAGTGGATGTCGATTTTTTTTAATAGCTATATAAGCCGTTATAAGTCCAAATACAACAACAGCTAGCAACTCAATACCCATATCATCCCTCTTTCTGTTTCTATCTTTTTTCTTGCTTTTCCGACATTATTCGCCAGTTACCACCATATATTTTACTATTATATTAGACTAAAGTCCTAAAAGCGACAACCATTAACATCAGTTACATACAAAAAATGCCTAGTACATTTAAAGCACCAGGCATTCCCCTTATAAAAGAAAAATATTTCCCTCTTCACATTCTTTTATTATTTCGTCATTCCATACTGAAACTTGCACTTCTCCGATATGCGCTTTTTGTAACAAGATCATGCACAGTCTTGATTGGCCAATTCCTCCCCCTATTGTGTAAGGAAGTTCTCGGTTTAAAACGGCTTGATGGTATTCTAATCCTAATCGGTCCTCACAGTTAGATTCCTTGATTTGTCGTACTAAAGCTTTATCGTCGACGCGGATACCCATTGACGAAAGTTCGACTGCTCGTTCTAGCGTGGGATACCAAACAATAATATCACCGTTTAACTTCCAGTCATCGTAATCTGGAGAACGACCGTCATGCTTTTCTCCTGAACGCAATTTTCCACCTATCCCCATAATAAATACGGCCCCGTATACTTTCGCAATTGCATCTTCTCTTTCCTTCGGTGTGAGTGATGGGTACATTAATTCTAATTCTTGAGATGTAATAAAATGGATCTCTTTCGGTAATACCGGTTGAAGTGTTGGATATAATTCTTGAATATGTTGCTCCGTTGCCACTAAGGCATTATATATGTTTCGTACTTCCCCTTTTAATGTTTCTGGAGTACGTTGATGTTTGGCTATTACTTTTTCCCAGTCCCACTGGTCGACATACATGGAATGAAGGTTGTCGAGTTCTTCATCCCGCCGGATGGCGTTCATATCTGTATAAAGTCCCGTCCCTACAATAAAGCCATATTTTTTTAAGGCAGTTCTTTTCCATTTAGCGAGAGATTGAACAATTTCTATCTTTCCTGTGTTTACATCTAACGCTTGAAAAGAAACAACCCGCTCCACACCGTTTAAATTATCATTCAGCCCCGTTCCTTCTTTTAAAAACAAAGGGGCGGACACACGAACTAACTGTAATTCCTCTGCTAACTTCTTTTCAAAATAGTCCTTCACACGTTTTATTGCAATTTCGGTTTCCATTAAATTTAGTTTAGATTTGTACGCGGAAGGGATAATCATCGTTTTGGACACACTATTCACCTCGTCAGTTTTTTGAAAATGGATAATGTAATTTATGGTTAAAGCACCTAAATCGTTCTAAATTTGGGCAGTGGATAGCTTTGAATTAAATAAAAAAAAGCCAAGGAGTTAGCTCCAAGGCCTAATTAATATAATGGAATTTTAATTGGTTCTTCTAATTGAATAGTAGTATTCGCTCCACTAGCCTTTATATATACCGTTTCCACATTGTCCTCAAATACAGTGATTTGAAATTGTCCGTAGGCATCTGGATCATTTGAACCCCTATGATAATCAGGGTATGGAAAAACAGTAAAACCAAATTCATTATCAAAAAACCAATAATAATTACGTATACTTAAATTGTCATCTTCTTTCCCAAAAATATTCACATCATAAATGTTTGCCAGTTCTCCTTCTACCTTCCTCACTAGCACAATCTCAAAATGTGTTCCATCAAAACTATATTGTATCGATTCGTTTTCTATTTCGGAAAGCGGGATAGGAATAACGACATCTATTTCTTCAAAATATTGAACTTCATACAAACTTAAATACAAGCGCTCCTTGTCATCAAGAGGCTTTACTTGCTTCTCTTCGTTAGATGTTAATAAGTATGGAAGGAAAAGTTGCTCATTTGAACCTTGGTTAAAACCGTACCATTCTAGTTCATGATTATCATTACCTGACCCTCTACCGAAATGACGAGGGGATGAATAAGCAAAAGAAATTGGATGTGGTATAACTTTTTCACCGAGCTCATTTTCTAAGTTATAGTTTACTCGGACATCTGTTTCTATTACATCTTCCGATACATCCATTTTATATCGCAAGCTACTTCCTACCGAACCAGTCACCCATTCATCCAAGGAAATAAGGATATTGTCCTTGACCGTTACTGATTTTTCTAAGGCAACTGTATCTACTTTTTTCACACCTTCCTTATAATTGATTGGTACTTCTAACTCCCATGGTCCAAAGTAATTTCCAATTCGCGTAGTAAAGAAGAATAGATCAAAAACATCAGGAATGTCACCATCCATTTCTTTTAAATCTAAAAAGAAAGAGCCTTCTGTACCATCAAAATTTTTATTAAAAATTGTAATGTTGCGAATGGGTATAATCTTATCCTCTGTTTTTATAGTAAAGGTATTATGTCCAGCATATGATCTTATATCGAATAACGGCTTTCCTATTTGCTCAGAGAGCGGATGTTCATTTGGATACATAAAATCCCTTTCACTTTCAACTTGAAAATCAACACGCATCATAATTGGTGTCACTTCAACATTTGTTACCTCAAATGCAATATTGCTCACTTCTGTAACATAAGTACCTTCTGGCCAAACGTTATAAAATTCCCCATATTTCATGTAATTGTTGGCGAGTTCTGTCCAATGCTCTATTTTTGGCATGTTCCATATCGTAATACCGAAAATGGCTACGATACTTGCAGCGGCAATAATTTGGTAAAGGAAAGATTTCTTTTTAGTAGGTGGTTGTTGTTTATGTAATAAGGGAGTTAGTATGGATGTTTCTAACGGTACTGGTTGAAAATATAATTGTACTTTCTGTAAAACGTCTGTTGTTAACGCTAACTTAGTACGGCAAGAAGGACAAAACTCCAAATGATCTCGAGCTGAAGTAGCCGTTTCTTCAGGTAGCATTTCTTGTGAGTAACGGACTAGCTGTTCTATTTGTATGCAATCACTCCCCATCCCTTCGGACGAACGTAATTCTCCTATTAACTCTAACTGGAACGAAATAATCCGATTCTGTATATCTTCTATTGAACTATTTAGTAGACTACTAATAGATGCGATTGGAATAGAGAAAATATAATGTAAAATAACAGTTTGCTGGGAAAATGGTCCGAGTGCTTTAAAGGTTGAGTTTATTAATTCATCTTTTAAGTTAGGATGGTTTCTAAAAGAAAAGGAACCTTCTCTAAACATGTATGCTACAGCATTACTGACAAACCAATAATCAAAGGACGCATCTTTCTTCGGAAAGCTCGTAAGCTCGTTTTCCATATATAGAAAAGTATCTATAACTAACTTTTCGGCTTCTTCCCTATCCTTTTTCAATAAAGAGGCAACAAAAAACAAACTCTCTTCATATTGTTGGATTACATTTTCTAACTCATTAATTCCTGTCGTCATAAATGAACTCCTTACATCCTCTTTTTCAGAATTATAACATAATTATTAACCTAATTCTTCCAATCGAGTAGGAGGCGCCTCGCGGCGCCGACCTCTCACACCACCGTACGTACCGTCCGGTATACGGCGGTTCGAAAGTTTATAAAATTACTTTTGAAAGAGACTTCAAACCCTGATTACGCCAGTAATCATTATTCAATGCTCTATCCAGGATTGGTGAGTTAGACATTCTCCAATATCCTTTCCTGGTGTTAGCGTTCTTCAATGCTTTTTCTTTTGATATACCTAATTTCATTAGGTTTCTGTACTTAGTACGTACCTTCTTCCATTCCTTCCATCGGCAAGCTCTTAGTCTTCGACGTATATGTGCATCAAGGTCTGATGCATATCTCTTCAAATCTCCAACTTTAAAGTAATTACCCCATCCTTGAATGAGTTGGTTCAATTTCAGAATTCTATACTTCATACTTACTCCCCAATTACGGTTAGTTAATTTCTTGAGCTTTTCTTCGAAACGACTCTTTGTTTTCTTTGGCACGTATACTCTAGTCTTCCTTCCAATCTTGTAGAAGCTCACTCCTAAGAACATACGTGCATTCGGCTTTCCCACGGCACTCTTCTCAGCGTTCACCTTTAGTTTTAGTTTCTTTTCTATGAATTCTGTGATTCCTGTCTTCACTCGTTCTCCAGCCTTTAGGCTTTTCACGTAGATATTACTATCATCTGCATATCTGACAAACCTATGGCCTCTCTTTTCTAACTCCTTATCAAGCTCATTTAAGATGATGTTGCTAAGTAATGGGCTGAGTGGTCCACCTTGTGGTGTACCTTCTCTATTTACCGTTACTACACCATTCTCCATAATTCCAGCTTGTAGGTATCTTCTTATTAACTTAAGAGTAGGTTTATCTGAAATTGACTTGGTGACTAGGGACATCAACTTATCATGTTGTACTCGGTCAAAGAATTTCTCTAAATCAATATCTACAACGAAGTTGTATCCTTCCTCTATATATTGCCTTGCTTGTTCTATAGCCTGGTGCGCACTTTTATTTGGCCTAAAACCATAACTATATTGGCTAAACTGAGGTTCAAATATCGGAGTTAGTATTTGGACCATCGCCTGTTGGATGACTCTATCAGTCACAGTTGGAATTCCTAGGTTTCGAAGCCCACCGTTTGATTTAGGTATTTGAACTCTTCTTACTGGCTGAGGTTTGTACTTACCTTGTTTAATAAGTAGGATAATTTCTGCACCATTTTCCTTTAAGTGAAGGCGAGTAGCTTCAATATCTTTCGCATCGACTCCTGCTGCTCCTTTATTTCTTCTGACCTTTTCGAAGGCTTGGTTTAGATTATCCTTTTCTAATATCATCTCTATCAGTGTTTTAGTAAATTTCATATTGTTCCTATGTCATCAAGGTTGTACAAGAGTAACTCCACACTACAAAAGATGCTTCTGCTTTCCGAGCATTCTGCTCTTTTCATAGTCTTTATGTTGGCTATGTCATTGTTATCTTGTAAATGGCTCTAACATAGTCGCTCCTTTCGTTCCGTCCTTCCCAACCATTCGGTTGGTACTATGACTTCTGCTGACTTCTCTTAGTTCAGCTACTTATCGCTAAGTAGGTTCTCTAGCGAGGTACTAAGAGATCTCCCAGGGTAAGTTCATCCACTTTCCCCTCATATATCTGCCACATTTATTCCTGTTCTATCTGGGGATATTTCGGACTTTGTTTTGTTTAGCAAACTCATCCTAGAACAGAGAACCTCGAATGTGGTTCGTGTACCTCAGACCGAGGGTTTGCCTAGGGCTTCCTTCAGATTCCGCGTCGCCACGGACACCCTTGCCTTCGACTAATGGTTCGCATATCCCAACGCCCATAACGGACTTTCACCGTCGAGTTGATGAACATGCCTGGCACACTAAAAAAAGCATAGGGTATACTTTCCCCCTATGCTCGTCCTACTTTACTATTTCTTTCACTCTACCAACAATTCCACCCTCTAGCATTACTTTTATACCGTGTGGGTGCGATGGTGATTTCGTTAAAAGTTTGCTCACAATACCTTCCGTTAACTCTCCTGTACGTTGGTGATGTTTTTGTACAACTTTAACACGGGTGCCTATTTGGATATTACTTCGAATCGTTCCTGACATTCATTTCCCTACTTTCATGAAAAGTGCAAAAAAAGAGTTCAGCATGTAACACTGAACTCATTATAAACTTCTTAACGATTATTTGCGAAACAGGTCGAGTAGTCGAGTCCAAAATCCTTTCTTCTCTTCCTCTACAACCGCAACCGTTTCTTTCTCTTCTTTCTTTATTTTTTCAGTTTTAATGACAAATTGAACGGTGTTGATATTCGTGTTATCGGCTGAAACGAATGAAACGGCCTCAAAGTCTGATTTATCAAAGTCTGCCAACATTTTATCAATTTCTTCTCGCATTTGCTCTGGCATATCGTTGGTCGCTTCAAACAATTTTCTTGTTCCGTCTTTTAGTTCACCTACACCTTCTTCAAGCTCTCCAGTACCATTTGCAACACCGACAATTCCCGAATGTATTTGTTTGTAAGAGCTTGCTAGTTGGGAAACCCCATTTGTGTAGCTTACTAAACCTTTATGGAACTCCTCATAGCTCGCTGCGAACGTAGCCATTCCTTGTTCTAATTGCGTAATATAATCAACAGCATCCATATTTTCGAGCGCCTTTTCTAGTTCACTAGATAATGCCGTTAAACCGTTACTCCACTCCCGTAAATTGTTACGAAGTTCTTTAAGTGTTGCTTCATTTTCATTAAACCTCTCTCTAACAGTACGGTAGTTTTCCACAGCGGCTAAACTAGCCCTATACGTCTCTACTAATCGGTCTACTACTTCTTTATTTGCGCCACTTTCATATAAGCTTTGAATGTCTTCTTCCGATATCGAATAGGTTGGAATGCTATTCATCACACCATCTAATTCGGTAAGGGCAGCTGAATAATTTTTAGCTAAGCTATCTAATACATCCGCAATGCCGTTTAGTGATTGTGCAACTTGCTTTAAGGAGCCTGGCACGTCTTCTAAATCGCTTACGTCCCAATCACCTAAATCTATCTCTCCTAAACCATTACTGATCGAGCTACTAATGTCCGCTAACGTTTTATTAATTTCAGCAGAGCCATTAACGAGCTGTGAAGATGCTCCACTAATTTCGTTTACGCCATTTTGATATTGAGCAGAGCCATCGCGTAAAGACTTCACACCTTTATTTAAATCGGAAACACCGGAATGTAAACTCGATACACCGTTATGAATGTCCTCAATTGCTTCGGAAAGTGTTTGAATATCATCTGTTAACCCATCTACTTCTACATCGAAAGCCATTGAATATGGAACAGCCGATATTTCAATACTTTCCATTTCAAAATCTACTACATCAGCTTCCACCACAAAATTGCCTTCTTGTTCCGGTAGTCCAGTAAACGTAACTTGTTTATTCTTTCCTGCGTTTGCAATCATTCCGTCAGGGGCTTGTATATCACTAAAAATGTCCGGAGATAGAACGAGCGAGATTTGTAAAATATAATTCTCATAAAAAGCAAGGTCTACTCCGTCATTCGCCGTTGTAGAAATATCGATTTTTATTCGCCCCTCCGTACCAAGGAGTTCAGATGGTTGCTTTTCTTCTCCATCTAGGAAGTAAGAAATAGTAACATCCCAAGGAAGTTCATTTGTATTATCCATATTCCCTTGATAATAGAACTTCCCCTTTGGCGCTTCAAGAACAATTGCATCGTCTTCTTGGATGATCTCGGATAAATCTGTTAAGTTTTTTATACTATTGTAGTTGCCGTAATCTGTTATCGTTCCTGGTCTCAACACTTCTAAAATATTTACTACATATATTTCGTTTAATTTACCATTCGCGTTTAACGTTGCGTAAATTACTTCATCTTTGGAAGCGACTGCTCCGTTTTCATTTTCTGCTTTAACACTTTTTGTCGAACGACTTTCAGAAGCCGCTTCTACTAGAAATGAAGGCAAGAACAACATGATTACCAATATACTGAATAACAATCGTTTACGTCTCATCATCATTTCTCCTCATAAAAGTTTGCTTTTAACGTTGTCTTATTTATCACTTTATCAAAAACTAATAGCATAGCTGGTAAGAAACATACTACCATGATGAAGGCGAGTAATGCCCCTCTTCCTAACAATAGTCCTATAGAAGAGACAATCGGGTTGGACGATGTAATCCATAAAATAAACCCAACGCTTGAAAGGATCGAAGCGGAAATGGAAATCGAGAATATTTTCTCATCCAATGTTTTCTTAATTGCTTGCAGTGCTGGCATTTCCTTGCGATGCTCGTTATACGCTTCAGAAAGTAAAATTGCATAATCAACGGTTGCCGCAAGCTGCACGGTACTAATAATTAAGTAGCCTACGAATACGAGTGGTGTATTTGTAAAGTACGGTACAGATAAATTAATCCAAACCGCAGACTGAATCGTAATTAATAATACTAGTGGTATACTAATAGATTTAAAAGTTACTAGTAACACGATAGCAATCGTAACGACAGTAAGCGTGTTAACGACTACATTGTCTCTTGCAACCGTGTTTTTAATATCGTACAATGTTACGCTTTCTCCTAGGAGTAGTGCCTCATTATCATAATAATATGCTGCCTCTTCCTGTACAGTTTCCACAATGGAAAAAGGTACATCTCCTTCTTTTCCAACGCTTGTGTATAAAATAATCCGACTGTAATTTTCAGAGAAAAAATCTTTTGTGATGGTTTCATCTAAATATTCTGGTGGTATAACCGAACCGATTGCATTTACATAGGAAATAACACTCGTGACGTGGTCAACATTCTCCAGTTCCTCCACTAATTGTGCCTCTTTGACGAGATCACCCTTCGGAACTAATAGGACAAGTGGAGTAGATTCTCCGAATGTCTCTTCAATTAGTTTGAAATCACTACCTGCTCTTGTCGTTTCCGGCTGGTCGCCAAGGCCGTACGTAAATTGTGTATTACTTTGAGCTAAGAACGCTGGTACTAGTATCGCAAACACGAGAATCAAACTCGGCATTTTTAATTTCAACACCTTTTCTCCAGTGCCTTTGAAGCTTGGAACGAAGCTTTTATGCTTTGTTTTATCCATCCATTTATAGAACATTAATGTTAATGCTGGTAAAAATACCATTACACTAATAAAGCTTAGTAATATTCCTTTCACTAAGTTCAAACCTAGGTCAGATCCAATTTCAAACTGCATTAACATAAGTGCCGTAAATCCAAAGAAAGTTGTTGCCGCACTTGCAGTTATCGCTGGAAAAGATTTTTTCATCGCAAGCTGCATCGCTTCTTCAGGGTTATTTGTTTTCTTCCGATAATCTGCAAAACTATGAAGAAGAAATATAGCGTAATCTAAGGAAACAGCGAGCTGTAAAATTGGGGCAACTGATTGAGTTACGAACGAAATTTCGCCAATAAATATGTTCGTGCCTAAATTAATTAACACCGAAACTCCAATTGCTGTTAGGAAAAAGACTGGCTCAATCCATGAAGTTGTAGATAAGACGAGAATTAAAATAATGATCGGCACTAATAATGCAGCTGCATACATCGATTCTGTTCCAGCCATCTTTTGTGAAGTTGCTGTATCTACCGCTTCTCCAGCAATCGCATCATTTTCACCAATCATTTCATAAATAGCGTCAGTCGCTTCCACTTCTGCGCCATTATCTACACTTATCGAAAACAACGCCTTCCCATCTTTAAAATAGGATTCTACCGTCTCCTGGTCTGCCATTTCTAACGGCATTTTTAAATCCATCACGTCATCTAACCATATAACATCCGTTACACCTTCAATTTTCGAAAGTTGCTCTTTGAATAGGAGCGCTTCTTGAACGGTCACGTCATGAATCATCACCCGTGTATTAGGAACAGAAGCTGTAAATTCATCCTCCATGATAGTTAACGCTTGAGTGGACTGCGCATCTTCAGGCAAGTAATCTACCATATTATAATTTACCGACACAAAAAATTGAGCGGCGGTGGATATAACTGTAACAATCGCAAATACAATAACGACTAATTTTTTATGTTGAATAATTCGTGCTGCTATATTAATAATAGCCCACCCTCTCTTGCAAAATCTTCAATGTCACTTTACTATTATAAAGACACGGTGTTGGGTATTCAACAAACAGTTTAATTAGTTACGTACATTTTCCAACACTAAATCGCTCTCATGTTGAGTAAGTGTAAAATTGTAAGAAATAGGTGGAAGTATGACTAAAATGGATAGACGGAAAAAATATACAAGAATGGTATTAAAGGATAGCCTAATACAATTATTAAAAGAAAAGCCAATGTCGGCCATTACTGTAAAAGAAATATGCGCACTTGCCGATATTAATCGCTCCACATTTTATTCCCATTACTCGGACCATTATGACCTTCTTTTTAAAATAGAAGAGGAAATTATTGAAGATATGAACAAAACGCTCAGTCAATACAATTACACTACGGAGGAAGTAGAAGCACTACAAATGACAGAAAAGCTGTTAGAATATGTCGCCGAAAACCGCGATATATGTCAAACTTTACTTAGTGAGCATGGTGACCAATCGTTTCAAAAAAGAGTAATGATGATCGCACACCAATTCACCGTACAAAGCTGGATGAATAACAACAACATTGATAAAGAAATATCGGAGTATATTAGTATGTTCGTTGTTAGTGGCAGCATTCACGTTATTAAAAGTTGGCTTGAAAACGATATGAACAAATCACCGAAGGAAATGGCGGAGATTGTCATTAGGCTGACAAATAAAGGATTGGCTTCTTTTTAGAGGACGGGTCAGAGTTTATTCTCTGACCCACTTTAATTACGCTCTTTTTAATCGATAATAATACATCCACGACCGTCCGATAAAAGAACCGAATACGAAGATTAATAGTAAAAACATGAAAGAATTAAATTCGGTTAAGGACCATGAGTCTGTCGTAAACATATAGCCTATATTTATTGAGAAAATAAACAGATACATTAAGGTCAACGGTAAAAATAACATTGTATAAGAGGATGCAACCCGCTTAGCATGCTTTAATTGGTGGGTTTTATCGCTATACATTTGCGGTTGTTCTTCCCCTGGATTATATTCCTTACTCCAAATCGTCCATTTTTGTAGAGCCCCTGTTGAACGGAATACCGCCTGCCAACCAGCCTGTCTATGAACCTCAAAATAACTATTACGGGAAAGACTTTGATAATCTGCACAATATTTTACAAGTCTCGGTTCACCTTTCAAAAAGTAAAACGTCGTCCCTAACTTGTTCACACGATATAGTTGGTAACCTTCACTCTCCATTTTTTCTAACCAATTTTCTAGTTTGTCCGGCGAATACATCCAACCGAACTTTCTTCGCTTCATTTCTTCCTTTACTGGCTGTACATCAGATTTCCATACAAGTTGATTTTCTATCGACAACTCTTTGTTTGATTTTCTAATTTTTAATACGGAATAGATTAAAAAAATGAGAAAAACGATGCCAACTCCAAAACCGATATACGTAATAATCCAATACGGACTTTCCACTCTTTCAACTGGCACATTAGAAAAGAATGCACTAGCAAATATCGTAATGTTAAGTAGTGCCATGCACGCTAAGTATAAAAGGATTGCACTGAAAAAGTACATCCAATAGTTATTTCGTTTCATAATTGCTTCTCTACTTGTCGTAGTTTTTATGTCGGACTGATTTCGTTCATTCACTAAAACGTACCATTTTCCACTTTGCGAAATCTTTTCCCAGCCATCGTCCACTAATGATCGTGATAAACTAGATGTTTGAAATTTGTCGTAGCCTATCCGATATGTTAATGATTTAGGCTCCCCTTTTTGGAAAGAAAAACTTCGCGTAAATCGATGGAGGTGGTGAAAGTGATAACCTTTTTCGGCTTGACGCGAAAGCCATTTCTCCGTTTTTTGAACATCGAAGCTCCACATCGGTCTAAAAAATGCACTCATAAAAAGTCCCCCTCATATTTTATTGCATTGTGATGAAGCTCTTTTACTCTTGTAATTTCATGAAGGATTAACTGTTTACCATGGTCGGTAATTTCGTACACTGTTTTTCTTTCCCCATCTGAAAAAACTGTGATCACCCCGTCTGCCTGCATTTTCGTTAATGTCCCGTAAATCGTTCCTGATCCTAATCGAATTCGACCGTTTGAAATTTCCTCTACGTGTTTAATAATGCCGTAACCATGACGTGGTTTTGTTAACGACAACAATATGTAAAATGCCGTTTCCGTCATTGGGATGTATTTTTTAACTATTTTTTCTATATTCAACGGCTACTCACCTCAAATCTAATTTGTATCACGGTTAGATATGTCGTAACTCGACTATATCACGACGCGACATAATGAACAAGGAATATTTTTTCAGAATGGAAGCGTATAACCTTAATATATAAAAAAGAAAAAAGATCAGGATTTATACTCTTCCTAATCTTTTAGCTATATTTTTGTTCTATCCCTTCACTGCTAAAGGAATACATTGTTTCTTTTTTAATAAGTTGATCGCTGTTAAACTCTTTAATGGCCCGTTGTTTATTAACTGTTTTTGCAAACAAAAAAAGTAAACTTGAAATGATTAGTGACGGAATACCAGCAAAAATAATAATAAAAAACAAATCACCTGACAAAGGTCCTTGAATAATCGCAAATAAAATGAAAAAACAAATGATAAAGTAAATTGTTACTGTTTTGTTTAAATGGTACTTATTATACTTTATAAAGTCTTCTAAACTTAACATTCCTTTTATGGAAAGCCTCTTATTATTACTCAAAAAATCTCTCCCTAAAAATTTTATATATAAATAACCATAACAAATACCAATTAAATATTCACATTAATGAATTCTAAAAAACAAATATTAGTAAACAGAACATTCACCCTCAAGATCCTATTAATAGTTTCATAACAGAAAAAAACCGAGTGCTTATACACCCGGTAACCTATTATTCAAAATGTCTCATTTCATTTTCTAACAGCCAGTTATCTATCGCTTTTATCGGAAAATAGTACTGATGATTTATTTTCACGTAAGGGATTTGACTAATAGTTTCCCCACCAGATTCTCTAGGCATTAACTTAATTGCTTGGTCATCTGTAATACCTAAATACATTGCTAAACCTGATAAGTCCAATAACTGCGGCGTTTCGATGTTTTCATTTTCGTATTGAAGTTGATCTAATGTAACATGTTGTAAACGCATGGTTTCGGCGCTATCTCTCCACGCATTTCCTAATATCCAGGCACTTACGATAATAGAGAGCCCAAGAATAACAGATGAAAAAACTATATAATTTGCTTTCAATTTTTCTCCCCCTTATGCCAATCCCCCTGTTTTTTAATAGATTTTATGATGAGAAACTGCGGACGTTTCATTAATTTTATGTATGCTTCTCTTTTCATCCTTTTGAATGCTTCAGTAGGCTGAGGTTCAATTATTTTCTCTATCGAAAAATAGGTAGCAGTTACGTTCATTATGTCTTGTAACGGCCTTCGGTAAAAAGGAACGTCATATACTTTTCCTACCTTATTCCACCGATCGATAATCAATTCTGTTGAAAAATAGCTAGGTTCTTCCAGCAGTTCAATATCACTAAACGGGTGGTGAACGGAATATAACAAAATACCATTAGGCTTTAATATTCTGTGAAACTCTTGAAATGTATGACTCCAATCTTTTATATAGTGAAGCGTTAAGGAGCTGACAATGTAGTCAAAGGTATGATCCGCAAACGGCAACTTCTCTTCTAAGTCTAAACAACGTACGTCGGCTCGATTGCCAATACGTCTTTTTGTGGCGCTGACCATTTCAGGACTTATGTCTGTTGCTTTTATCTTTGCGCCCCTCTGTAGCAATTGCTCTGTATACCAACCCGCTGCACATCCTGCATCTAGTACACTTTTATTCGTTAAATCTGTTGGGAGTTGTTGTAACATGGCTGGTCTTTCGTATTCACTATTATACAAGCTAGTAGTATCGACAGAATGTTCATACACACTAGCAAGCTCGTTAAACGTTTCTGTTACTTGCTTTTTCATTGTTTCACCTCGTTATTGATGAATAGCTGTTGAATGTCTTCCAAACCTAATTAATAGAAAACTAACTAAATAGAACGCACTAGTTAAACCAAAAAGAGAGAAAATTCCCGGAGTAGCTATTAAGTAAATACTCATCGGTACAGACCATACAAAGGCGATAAACATTAATAGTTGGCTTAATTTAATAGAAGAAAAAATAGCTAAGCACGCAGGTAACAATAACATAAAAAACGTATTTAGCATCGGTCCCATCGTTGGGTCATTATAAGGATTTACAAAAGCAAAATTAATCCATAGAATAATGGATAACACACCTCCAGCGATTCCTACTACTGATATATTTTTAAAAATTGAAGCCACCTCCTATGCAAACTTTGATTATATTCTCTTCATGTAGAGTAAAGTCCTTCCTAAAGAGAAAAAACGTTACCCTTTCGAATTAACGTTTTTTCTGTAAAACATTATAGAAATCTACTTTTTAGAAAAAAGGTATCTTAGAGGAATTAGTATTTGTTAAATCAATTCCTGTTGTAACACAAAATGATTGGAAATTGTCTGTAAAGGTAACTTCACCTTCTAGTGTAAATGGTACTCTAATGGTAAGGTCCGTATTAGTTGGATTATAACTAGCTTCAAAATTACATACCTCTCCCACATTGACACAATTGATAAATGAATCTTTTAATTTTTGGGAACTAACATTGTAAATAATAGTTAAACAAACGTTTTGGGTTAAGCCAGGGCGAACACACGGCATTTGTTATCACACCCCCTTTTCTATTAACTACTAATAGATAATGCGAATGTGATAGATTTTGTAACGGCTAATTATATAAAGGAAATTATTTTAATAGATAGAATTCAAAGAGAAGGATGGTGAGTATCCCATCCCCCTATAAAATTGCATTCGCAATTAACTTATCGAATTTCCGAACGTCTACTCCCTTTTTCAAGTTCACTTTAATATGACCAGCTTTCGTCCAAAGCTCCACTTCGGCATTGACATCTAAAAAACTACCTGCATTTTCTGTAGACCACATGTAAATCGAGGAATACGGCAATGAATAGATCTCCACCTTTTTCCCAGTTAAGCCTTGTGCATCTCGAACAATTAATCTTTTGTTTGTAAATATTGCGCTATCCCGAAACGTTTTGTAAGCAGAAATTGCCTCTTCGCCGTCGACTAATAGATCATGCACATCGTTTGGAATTGGGCATTCTGAAACGAGTGTCCATTCTAAAATACCTTTTGTAGCTACCATTTTACTCTCCCCTTTTTCATTCAAATCAACTCTTATTATTATTCATTTTTTTCTGTGAAAAGTCCTCTTTTAGTTTGCTACAAGTTAAAAAACCTATCCAATAATTGGACAGGTTTTTCAATATTTTATAAGGTTTTACTTTTTCTTTTATTCGTCGCCTTCTTCAGCCGGTCGAGTTGTTTGGAACGGTAAAGTATCCCAGAAGCTAGTATCTACTGTATGGATGGAACCGTCGGCAATTGCTTTTACAGTAGAGTCAAGTGTGTTAACTGTTTGTTTTATTAAATAACCGTTACTCTTTTGTCCTAAAACAGCTGATGGATTTGTGTGATCAGACATTCCGCGCATTTCAAATAGTAGGGTCGCAATGTCATAACGTAAAGCAATTCCATTACGGCCAATATTTGCACCTGAACCACCGTTATACTTTCCTAAGTGACCCCATCCTTTGGACTCGATCTCATGGAAAACAACTGCACCTAACTTTTTGGATTGCTCCACGATTGCAGGGTCTACGTTAGGGTTCGTAGGATATAAAATCGACCCTGATACGTATTTCCCATCACGTTCACTTTGTGTACCTTGATGATGTAAATCAATTAAATAATCAATGTCGTATACTTCTAACACATTTTCATGTAGGACACGCGCTTCAGGCTGCATAGCTGCCGTCGCCTTATCATGCTCACGGTTCAAATCATAATTATTTGCATTCGCGCGTGTTAAATGACGGTCACCGTCTGCAATGTAATTATCTGTAGAGAAATTTACATCACCCATTGCGCCATCTGCATTTAACATCGGGATGACAAGAATATTTACATTTTCTAATACAGATCTCGTTTTGCCAGTTCCTAAATGCTTAATAAATTCCAACGCACCTTCTGTCGTAAGCTGCTCGTTCCCATGTTGTTGAGTTAGGAAAAGAATCGTTGGATTGTCTTCATTTGTAATATATTTTGCCATGTAAATGTCACGGCCCTTTACTGTTTCACCAATTACTTCTAGCTCTAAAGCACTTTGCTTCGCTTCTTGTACATGTAGAAAATCAACTAGCTCTTCATATGTAGTAAGAATCGACGTTTGAATAGACTCATTACCATTGTAGTTCGGTCCATTTCCAACTGCACTTGCTGGTAAACTTACTGTCGTTAGTCCCCCAAAAGTCATGACGCCTGTTAGTGATAGCGCTAACATTTTTTTACTAAGCTTGTTCATAAGTAAAGTGCCTCCTCTAAACTATAATTTTATTATTTGATTCCTAATTTTAGACTAAATAATTTTGAATAGTCTGTAAATAAGAACAAGCGACTATTTATAAAAGGAGGGGTACTGTAACGATATCCCCATTATTATTACGAACGTATGATAATTGAATTAGTTGGAGCGGTGCTATATTTACTATAAGGTTTTGGAACCTAGCTCCTAATATATTTTAGTAGTATTGTTTTTTAAAAAGTTAATTCGTACTTTTTGATGGAAAAACCTTATTGGTCTAATACGTTTTTTATTGATAAAACAAACGATTGTTTGACATATTCTATTTTAAAATATGTTTTTTCTAGAGCTAGGATGTAAGAAACAGAACTGGTTGGATGTTGAACAGAAATACCTACTTCTCGAACAGAATGTTTAATAATTTGCAAAATCAACTCCCTGATTACTGGATTTGGATTAGAACTGGCTCGATGTTGAACAGAAACGGCTTCTTGTTGAACAGAAATAACCACTTCTCGAACAGAACGTACAATGATTTGCAATATCCAATCCCTGATTACTGTATTTGAAACAGAACCGGCCCGATGTTGAACAGAAACGGCTTCTTGTTGAACAGAAATAACCACTTCTCGAACAGAACGTACAATGATTTGCAATATCCACTCCCTGACTGCTTGAAGTGGAACAGAACTGGCTAGATGTTAAACAGAAACGGCTTCATGTTGAACAGAAATAATCACTTCTCGAACAGAACCTTTAATATTCCGCATTTTCCCTTTCCTGACTGAGCGAAGTGGAACAGAACTGACTGGATGCAGAACAGAACCGGCCCGATGTTGAACAGCCCCTCCACTTCCAATAAAAAACACCATCAAAAAAGGCGAAAGCACTCAACGCTCTCGCCCTTTTTTCAATATGCTACACCATTACGCTTATGTGTTTTTTCAAACTCTGCTGTATTTGGATCGAAATATGCTTCATTATACTCTGCGACAAATTCATTTCTATGAACATACCCGGCTCCCCACGTTGGGTCCATCGTAAGCCAGTCACCATCGACTAGTACTTCAACCCATGCATGTCGTTCTCTCGTAAACCCCTCTACATATCGTGCTTCCATATCTACTGCTCTTAATAGTGCAATTGCTAAATAAGCATAGTCTTGGCAAACCCCTGACTTTAACTCCAACGTTTTTAATGCACTATCGTCCCATTGAAAGTCGTTTGTTCTCAGTTTCTCGACATCGTACGAAATATTTTTCGCTACATATTCATACACTGCTTTTGCTTTTTCCCGGTCCGAACTCGCACCTTCTGTAATTTCATTAGCTAGCGCAATAATAATGGGATCGTCGGATTGAACACCTCGGGATGGTAGTAGATTTCGGTTGTCTACCGCCGCAACTGATTCTACCTCGAACTCAGCAAAGTGGAAATATCTAAACTCGTTACTATTTCTCTCCCTAATTTCCGGTACACTTAAGGTCACTTTATACGTACCTGGCCCGAAACGAAGATGGAACTCACCGTCAAAAACGAAATTTTCCACTGGAATAACTTCTAATGCTGTTTCACCATCTAACTCAGTCGTTATATAAAGATGTGTCGTTTCTTGTGCAAATTCAGCACTCTGATCAATCGTTCCCCGAACAAAATATGTTTGCTCTGCCTTTTCTCCCCCATATGAAGGAGATTCCAACGTAACTCCACGTTTAATATACATGTCATAATACGTAATCGGCATCATGACCTCATTTGAAAGATTGTGAATATAAATGACGGAGGCTGTTCGATAGTAATTATTTCGATTTTCATCTGGAACTAGCACTTCTAGCTCGTGCAAACCTTCTCCAAAAAACAACGGAACATCATAGGAGAACTGGCCATTCTTCACTGGTATCACATGTTTCCAATTATCCGAATCCTTTTTCAACGTGATCATAACAGTATCTTCATCAGTCAAATTTGCCGTCCCTTTTAAGGAAATTACGCCATTCTCTTCCACATAACTAGACGATAAATCTAAAGCTAATCCTGCTTCATACCCGTACGGCGTAAATGTTACATCTCGCTTCTTTTCTGGGTTCACATTAATAACATCAAACTTCGCTGTAGAATAGTAATAATTCTCTCGATCCATGCTCGGAAGCTGAACATTTACTTGGTACTCGCCTTCTCCATTATAAAAGTGAATTTCTTGTTTAAAAGTACCATTAATAATAGGTGTATAATATTCAAGGTTTTTCCCAGTCGGCCCATCTACGTTAGTCGTAACTTTAATCCACACAAAGTCAGTTTGCAATTCCGCGTGCTTTTCAATTTGCCCTTCCACGACTACTTGCCCGTCTACAGCAAATTTTTGATAACTAGGATTTGCAAAAGTTGCACCAACATCCTCACTATAACTAGTAAGCTCTAATGGTGTGAGCTCTATTTCTTCGTTTTTTTCCATGACTAGTGCTTCATATGGATCGATTTCAGGTTCTTCTACAACGGGCGATTCAATTTCCCCATTACCGGTCGTAGAACTACTATTAGAATTACTACATGCAGAAAGCAGTAGCATACTAGTTAATAAGATTATGAAAATAGTTAATAATGAATGTTTATTAATCATCATTGCCTCCTTATCATTGCCTTCGCACCGTTCTAACGTTACATGTATATGTACGCCTCAATTAATAATAAGTTTCTAAGCATTTAGTCCTTTTTAACAAACACGATACACATCTAAAGTCTGACAACGAAAGCTCAAGTTACCCATTGGATTTTTTATATAAAAATTAGTAAGGTGAATAACGATGAGGAGTATATATCTGTATATATTATAAATCATACAAAGTTGAAAAAACTAGATGAATAGAACATATCTGCTTGGGGACGGTCTTTTTCATCAGCAGCTGTTTGACAATGAAAATAACCTTGTGGTAGGATTATGACTGAATGACATTCAGTCATAAATGTGGAAGGTGATTGTTCAGATGGAAAAACGAAATCAAATTATAGATGCAGCTATTAAAGTATTCGTTGAAAAAGGGATTGAGAAAACGAAAATTTCCGATATCGTAAAAGAGGCTGGTATTGGTCAAGGTACCTTTTATTTATATTTCCCTTCAAAATTGTCGGTTATGCCAGCAATTGCTGAAGTGATGGTACAAAAAATAATTAATGGACTTAATGAACAAGTAACAAAGAAAGATTTCCTTGGCAGGCTAGAGCAGACCGTGGACGTTTTCTTTACACTAACAGATAAATATCGAGAAACGTTTACATTAATTTATGCTGGTTTAGCACAAACACAACATGTCCGAGAGTGGGAAATGATCTATACACCTGTATATGAATGGATGATTTCTTTCTTAAATACTGCAATCGAATCTGGTGAAATAAACTCTTCTGTAAATCCTGATTACATGTCTAAAATGTTAGTCGGACTTATTGAATCTTCAGCAGAACAAGTTTATCTATATGAAGAACAAATATCACCAAATGTTAGTAACACAAAAAAAGAATTACTTTTATTTATCCAAAGAGGATTAGGAGTACAATCTTTTTAACTGAAAGATTGTATTTCACTTAAAACTGAATGACATTCATTCATAAAAGGAGGAGAAAAAATGAATAAAGCTTGGATATACGTTATGCTGACATGTTTATTTGAATTACTTTGGGTATATGGCTTTAATACTGCTACTCAATGGTGGCATTGGACAATAGTTGTAGCTGTCATTTTAGTTGATTTTCACTTCCTAGCCAAATCATGTGAATCTTTACCAACTGGGACGGTTTATGCCATTTTTGCCGCAGTTGGTACGGTCGGTACTGCCCTTATGGACATATTTCTATTTGGAGGAAGCTTTAACTTTTTAAAAGGATTATTCATGGCATTCCTAATAATCGGTGTAATCTCTCTGAAACTTGCAGATAGCCGAGTGGAAAATAAAAGTGAGAAAGGAGCCGCTTAAAAATGGGTTGGTTATTTGTTTTTATCGCTGCAACACTTGAAGTTGTTGGTGTTGTTGGCTTGAAAAAATATAGTCAAAAGAAATCTGTATTCAATGGAATTCTTTTTATTTCTGGGTTTGCCTTCTCTTTTATCTTTTTATATGCATCTTTTAACTATATACAGTTAAGTGTTGCTTATTCCGTCTGGATTGGCATTGGTACAGCCGCATCTGTTTTAGTAAATATGGCTTTTTTTGGTGAATCAAAAGATATTAGAAGAATTATTAGTGTGATTATCATCGTGATAGGTGTAGTGGGATTGAAAGCTGTTTCGTAAAAGTAATGGAGAAAAGAGCCGAGATATGAAACCTCGGCTCGGCCTCTTTCAAATCTTATTCCTATTAAACAACGCCGCGCCATTAATAAGGATCCAACACGTGTCGTTTCATGAGTAAGTATGCACTTCCTCATCCTCCCGTACCGTTTTAACTTTCATTATCTATGTATCCTAAAAATTCAAGATATTTTTTGGACGAAAACAAGCGCTAATCTCCTTTACTTTTTGCTTCTTTATATACCCTCCGTCCCTCATCGAAAAGTAGCTTTAATGTTTTTGTTAAAACCTCTTTATGTTCAGGTGCCATATGATTAATGACAATTAGCATTTCACTCGCCTTCTTCCACTTGGATCGGGACAAGTCATCTAAACTTTCAATGTTCGCTGCGTGGAACACATAAGCAATCGCATCTACAAACTGCTCACGCTGCTCTTTATCCATCCTATTAACCCATGCTTTTAACGTCACATCTAATAGTTTACTTTCTTGTGTGACATGCCCAACATGGACGAACCCTTTCCCTAGCACTTCCCACGTCATCGCATCATGCTGCATAAAGCCTGTTTTACTACTTTTTACAACGTAATAATCTTCCTCGTGTTCTAGTAGCATACCTACAACAGATGATTCAGGAACGATTGTTTTCATACGACTTAACACTTCTTTATATTCCTTACTCTCTGTCATTTCTCTGTTAAATCCAGGTCCATCATTGTTGTACACTTCTAATATGTTAGCTTTAATCTGGGACTGGCACATAACCGATGCAAAAATTGCTAAATTTCCACCTTTTGAATGTCCACCTATTCTTAATTTCGTATCATATCCCCTAACCGTCTCATTTAAGTAACGTACAGCTTCTAGTTGAGCGGGAACAGGCATCATAAAGCTCATATTAAAGTTTTCTTTCCAGCCTACAATCGTATTATCTGTTCCTCTGAACGCCACGAAAATGGTTTCATCGCTAAGAGTAATATGTATCGCTGAAAATTGTTTTTGTTCATCTAGGTCAATTATGTTTACATATTGTGATAGTCTTGCATTTCCAAAACGATTGCTTTCTCCGAGCTTCTTTAACAACGGAACTGAAATACGGATGAGGAACCCAAAGTTCATAATTGTTTCTTCTTCGTACATTTTAAAATAAAACTCGGCTGCATCTTTAATCGAAATACTTTCGTCGTTTCCTCTAGGAGGGACTATTCCCTCAAAATTGACATAGGCCAGCTGTGATAGTATAAGGTTATCTACCTCATTAAATGGAGATTGGGCAAAAGATAAATCACCGCGCCAATCTAAGTAATCAAGCATGTTTCCCATAAAACCCCCTGCTTTCCTAGTCGTTTAACGTTCTTTTATAATATATTATGACAAAATGTCTCATTTGCTAAAAATGATAAAACTATACAAAAAAAGCCGAATTCAGCCCTTTGTACATGAAACAAAAAACTGAACTCAGCTTTGAACGAATCTATTCCCTATCAAACAACGCCGCACCAGCAATACCTGGTTTCGTCATTTCGTAAGGATCTAAAATAAGGTCTAGCTCTTCTTCTGTTAGAACATCAAATTGTAAGCATAGATCACGAACTGGAACACCTTCAATAATCGCTTTTCTCGCAATACGAGATGCTACTTCGTAACCGATATGTGGGTTAACGGCTGTAATGACTCCAACACTCTTTTCCACGTACTCTTTTAGTCTTTCTTCATTTGCTGTTATTCCTTTTAAACAATGTTCGGTGAAAGTACCAAAAGCGTTTGTCATAATGGTAATGGATTGAAGCAAGTTGAATATGAGAACTGGCTCCATTACATTCAATTCAAACTGGCCAGCTTCGGAAGCTAGCGAAATCGTTTGATCGTTTCCGATAACCTGGAATGCTACTTGGTTAATAAGCTCTGGCATTACTGGGTTTACTTTTCCAGGCATAATCGAAGAACCTGGCTGTCTTGCAGGTAATGTAATTTCTCCTAATCCAGCTCTCGGTCCAGATGCCATTAATCTTAAGTCATTGGCAATTTTCGACATGTTTATCATGCTAATTTTTAATACACTTGAAACTTCTGTATACGCATCAGTATTTTGCGTTGCGTCTACAAGATGATCTGCACCTGTTAGTGGAAGTCCGCTAATGTCTTGAAGATGTTTTACCACTTGTTCAATATATTTTGGATCTGCGTTTAAGCCAGTTCCAACCGCTGTTGCTCCCATATTCACTTCGTATAAATGTTGGCGCGATTGTTTAATACGGTTTATATCACGTGCAACGACACGACTATATGCTTCAAATTCCTGTCCAAGACGAATCGGAACTGCATCCTGTAAGTGAGTACGACCCATTTTAATTACGTGATTAAATTCATTCGCTTTTTGTTGGAAGGCAGCGTGCATTGCTTCCATTGATTTAATCAATTTTTCTAATGTGTTTAACACCGCAATATGCATCGCTGTCGGGAAAGCATCATTTGTAGACTGTGACATATTAACATGCGTATTTGGACTACAGTACGAATAGTCTCCCTTTTGTTCACCCATTAGTTCTAGGGCACGATTGGCAATGATTTCATTTATATTCATATTAATGGACGTTCCTGCTCCACCTTGGATCGGGTCCACGATAACTTGATCATGCATTTCTCCTGCCAACAACTCATCTGCAGCCTTCAGAATATTCTTTCCAATTCCGTCATAAAGACGTTTCGTATCCATGTTAGCAAGTGCAGCTGCTTTTTTCACAACAGCCATCGCTTTTATGAGCTCTTCATGAATTCGATATCCTGTAATAGGAAAGTTTTCAACTGCACGAAGCGTTTGAATTCCGTAATATGCTTCAGAAGGAACCTCCTTTGAACCTAAGAAGTCTTTTTCCATTCGCATTTGGCCCTTTGTTATTGACATATCCTTCATTCTCCTCTAGTAAGCTAATTTATTAGCTCTATTAATCTTTTAATTGTAGTACTATTGCTTATTAAAACAAAAGTTTAGAGAAACCTCAAGCAGTTAGGTTAGTGGATTAAAGAGGAAAAGTAATCCACCCTTATAATACCAACCATAGTCCAAAATAAAGGTGAAAATTTAGTTATATAGAATAGTTATAATAGATAAAAATAAGGTGAGGGATTATCCATAATGGAAACTAATACGATTCAGAAAATCGGACAAATCGGAGTGCCAGTTAAAAAGATAGAAAGAGCGATACATTTTTATAAGGATACACTTGGATTATCACTATTATTTAACACGGAGAATATGGCCTTTTTAGATTGTAATGGACTACGGATTTTGTTAAGCCTTCCTGAAAAAGAACAATTTACACATTCGAGTTCCGTCATTTACTTTAAAGTGGAACATATCCAGAAAACATATGATGAGTTATTACATAAGGATGTAAATTTTTTGGGTGAACCTCATGTTGTGGCAAAAATGGGAAATACTGAAACATGGATGGTATTTTTTCATGACACGGAAGGAAATACACATGCTTTCATGAGTGAAGTACTAATTTAACTTTATGATGAATACCAATCATGCTATAATGAGAAGCTTGATTCAAATGACGGAGAAATAGCCTCTGTCTTGGATAAATATGGAGGTCATTATATTGAATAAACGATGGACAATTGAGAAAATAAAAGAATTTATCGAGAAAAATTCCGAAAGTAAACTACTGTCGACAGAATATCACGGTTTTTCTCAGAAGTTACTTTTAAAATGTGCTTGTGGTACTAATTTCGAAAAAACATTTACGAAATTTAAAAATAATAATCAACGAAAATGTGAAGTGTGCCAACCACCAAAAGCATCTCGCTAATATATTTTATACAACGCCAATGCTAGTTGGCACTAATAACTAGCGTAAAAAGATACCTAATTTAAATAGTAGGTATCTTTTTCACGCTCTCTGACCAGCAACTTACTTCGACTTTGGAACTGCATTACATACATTTCATATTAGTAGCCTTTCTTATGTAACAGCTCTTCGTGCGTACCAGATTTCGATAATTTCTCCTTGAATAATAAACACCAACTATCCTATTTTACTTAGCATTTTCTTTTTTACTGTAATTTTCACTATAACATAATTGACCAATAATAAATCTACTTAATGTATCGTATTCATCCTTAGGAAATTCAACCTTTAATATATCTTCAACCTCATGCAAATTGAGCATTCCAGAAAGTACGAACAAATCTTGACCTATCTTCTTCACTTGACCTGAATCCATTTCAGGCTCATCGTATACATCAAAGATATTACCGACAATCTCTTAAATTAGATCCTCGATAGTCACAATTCCATCCGTGCCATTGGGATCAACACCAAACATACCTCCATAAAAATAACAAGCAGTTTATATAAATACTTTACTTTCTTTTACTATTGTTTGAAATAACAATTGTTTTATTCTTATCTATAATTGAGTTACCTTTTTACTTACCTACCTCTACGCTGCTCTCTTGTGATGGAGCGTTCGTTGTATCAGCTTTCTTTTCTTTGGAAAGAAACCAACCAAAAAGCGCAATTAGTAGAAGGATTACATAGAACGAAATTTTCCATTCGGGTGATTTTGCAAACCCTTCTGGCAAGATAGCTAATTCTGGGTGAGATAACGTATACACTAATAACTTTACACCAACCCATCCAACTATCGCGAATGCTGCAATTTCTAATCCTGGTCTCGTTTGTAGAAGTTTTACAAAATAGTTAGCCGCGAATCGCATAATTATTAACCCAATCAACCCCCCTGCAAATATAACGAGGAATTTCCCACCATCTAAGCCTCCAATTTCAGGAAGATTAGTGTTTGGAAGTGTAACAGCTAAAGCAACAGCTGCAAGAATAGAATCTACAGCAAAAGCTATATCTGCAAGCTCCACTTTAAAAACTGTTACCCAAAAACCTGACTTTTTCTTTTCCTTTTTTTCATTTACTTTATCTTTTTCTTTATTAACAATTAGTTTTCTAAATATGTGATTTGCCGCGATAAACAATAGGTAAAGTGCACCTATCGCTTGCACCTGCCACACATCCACAAGAAAAGATATCACAAATAGTGAACCAAAACGGAACACGAATGCTCCAGCTAGTCCGTAGAACAATGCCCTTCTACGCTGCTCTTCAGGAAGATGCCTCACCATAATAGCTAATACTAGTGCATTATCAGCTGCTAACAAACCTTCAATGGCTATTAATAATAGTAAAACCCATGCATACTCAAATAATATTGAAAAATCCACCTAAACAATGACCTCCTAGTTTTACTGTTATAATTTTGTTGTTTTGCTAGTTTTTATTGTTAATAGAATAACTTTGAATCACAGTTACGATACTATTTTGGAATCGAGGTGGATTCTTCTGGTCCTCACTTCCAGTTGATAGGAACTGAGTTTCCATCACGGTTCATAAAGTGAATGCGATGAATAAGTTTCTTACATATTGTTTCGTCAATTAAATTCGTTCTCCTTATAATGTAATAATTGTAAGAAATCGATTTTTTCTACACTAGAATACTTCCTCTCTGTTTTTATGTTATTTTTTGTATCTTGGGCGACACTTTCTCTTGTTTTAGTAAGGAAATATATTTTTATATTTTTCACCAAAAACTTAACAGCCTCTATTGCTTTTTTTATTTTTGACCAACATACTTTTCTTCTAAGCGTTTTTCAATTTTCTCCATTTGTTCACGGTCTTTTAGTAACTCTTCTTTGTTTTCCTTCATTAACTCTGAAAAAGAAAGTTTTACTTTTTTCAATATTTATCAACCTCTCGTTTAATTAGTCTAACTAGTTTTCTGATTTTCTTTAGAGAATCAACCTTATTTCTTTCATACGTTTGCTCCTTAATATATAAATAAAAAAACCTTTACCAAATCACGGTAAAGGTTTTTTATGCAAAAAAGACCTCTACCAATAGGTAAAGGTCTTGCTAACAACTGTTATGTTGCCAACAAAGCCGAGAGTGGTAAAACTCCGAGATGACGACTTTGCTGTAAAAGCTACTCCCCTTTAGGGAACCAATATTAATCTAAATTAAAGATATAGTAATTTTACAAAGCTGTCAACATATTTTTATATACTATATTAATTTACTTTCCAGTACTGTTTTGAATTTATATATAGTCGTATTAACGATATGCTCTAGTGTGACAGGAGCGTTTTCAAAGCCGTAAGCCATTAATTTTCTTGTCTCTACAAACCGTTGATCGGTCGTAGATGTGCCCATGATAACAGAAACAATTCGTTTATCTCCTTGTTTAGCTGTCCCTGCAAAACAGTACCCTGCTTCCCCGGTGTAACCTGTCTTTAATCCGTCAAGGCCGTCAAAAAGTATTTTCGGATTATCCGATAACAGCATGGCGTTTGTCGTTGTAATATATGTATTGTGATAACTTAATTGGTAGTTTGACAGTTGGGTAATCTCTAAAACCTCTGGAAAACGGTCCAACAGTTGAATAGAAAGGCTAGCTACATCATGAGCGGTCATCGTCGACTGTTGACTTATCTCATTCGGTAGTCCCGTTGCGTTCACAAAATTGGTTTCATCAGAAAGCCCTAACGACCGTGCTTTTTCATTCATAAGCTTCGTAAACTCTTCTTCGCTACCAGCAATATGTTCTGCAAGAAGTACTGTTGCATTATTAGCAGAAGGCATCACCATTGCGTAAAAGAGATCCTGAACAGAAATACGTTCCCCTTCCATTAACGGAATAGAAGCGCCTCCAGTAGATGCAGCCGTTTCACTTATGACGACATATTCATCCCAAGAAACATTGCCTCGTTCAATTTCTTCTAAAATGATATATTCAGTCATTAATTTAGACATGCTTGCTGGTGCTAACGGCACGTTTTCATTTTTTGAATAAAGCACATCCCCGCTCGTTGCATCCATCACAATGGCCGCACTCGCGTCAACGATCGGTTCATTCATAAATAATAATGGATTTAAAGCAAACATACTAAATAAAGCGGCTAACATTACAGGAAGTATGTAAACTTTATTTTTCTTTGTTTTGCTCATTGTTTTCCTCCAACATCTCTTTTGTAAACTTAACCAGTTGCTTTATGTGTAAAGCTATTAAGCATACAAAACCATCCTTTTTCATCATCTACAATTTTAGAAATTTTATTCATAGTAGATACTTTCTTTATTGAGACGGTGGAAAGCGAGAGAAGGTTCTTTATAGACAAAAAAAGCCATATTAGTTATGACTTTTGTTTAATTTTTATTATTTAAATACTTTTTTATCGCTCTTTCTCTATCTTTAAACATAAGATACAAACCTGCTTTTATAAGCCAAGGTGGAAGTTGGCTTTGAAACTCGAGTATATCCATCATAATTGTCTCGTCTTCCGACTTAGCAATAAACTGATGACGATGTTTCCATGCACTAAAAGGAAATGGTGGCTTGACGATTGTATCTTCAAACCATTCTTTTTCTCTCCATTCCGAAATGTAGGAGTCCCATGATGTTTTCCATATTCCAAAATGTAATTGCAATCTCATCGTTTTCCCTACCTCCACTACAGAAGAACCTTGAATGTTTACTTTTGGATAAGACGTAATGCGCGCTAGATTCTCCGTTGTTTGGAAAAAGTCCCAAACTGCATCGATGGGAACTTCTAATATTGTTTGGTTAGTGAAGACTCCTCGGAACCTCATCATATATATCGCCCCTAAAATTATTCTTCTTCGTACTCCCACAATCCAAGCTTTCCTTTTGCAGGAATAAAAGAATCTAACGTTCTCATACCCTCTATGACCCATACATAACCATTTTCGGGATAGTCTCCCAGGAAAAAATCATTCCCTGAAACTTCCCTTCCATCTTCAAGAATCGCACTCGTTTGATGGTTTTCCACTACCTTTAAACAATCGATAAGATTACAAACTGCAATAATTTTACCAGTTGGTAAACCTTCAACTGTATAACCATGCTTATAAAGCAATGCTTGTATTGCACGATGACTACATACTGCTTTGTTTATTTTTTTACTTGTATGTATGGCGAGTGGCCCTCTGTAGTTCGTTTTCCAACTTCTCGTTTCATATTGAGCTTCTCGAAGGACAAAAAGGCTTGCCCACGGCTGAATCATTGATAGTACTTTCACTTCTAAACCTCCAAAAGCTATTTTTCATTAGCTTTTCCCTGCTATTGTACAATATGATGTGAATTAATCTAAGCCTTAAGCTTAACAAACAGTCGAATGTTGCTTTATAACTGAGTGCACAATATGAATAGAATCCCATTCTCCTTGAGAGAAACGCATGATCGGGTATTTTTTTGGAAAGAGCTGGCTTTTTATTTCTTCTGAAGACAATCCTTCTTTATGCATTTTTAAAATATTACCTTGGAGATCTAACAAATAATTTAGCTTTCTTTGTAGAGCAATGCGTCCATTTTTCAAGTGGCCTGCATGGCTGCAAAACACTTCATCAAACTCGTAGGTTAATACCCTTTCCAACGATTCGATAATCATCGGAATACTTTCCTCTCGGAGCACCACCTTCGTTTTTTCTTGACAATATAGGTCTCCTGTAAAAAGCTGGCCAGTGTCGCGGTTTAAAAACGAAAGGTGATCCTTAGCATGACCTGGAGTTTCGATAACGCTCCGAGTTGCATTCCGTGATTGAAACGTGTTAGCAATTGGGAGTGCATGGAACGGTTTACGCTTCCCCCAAAACAATTGTCGATAAAGGGGATAATCTGCTTTTTCCTTGCAGGATGCTATCATTTCGTTACTCATATAAAGTGGGAACTTCTTTTCTTTTTGTAAATACGTTGCACACCCTGTATGATCTTCATGATAGTGCGTTATCATTACTTGATCGATCGATAAGTTTTCAAAAAAGGGGATAAAAAATTTCTCTAGAGACCTCGCACCGGTATCAATTAACACTCCGTCCGTACAAAAGCTATGAACATTAAGCTTTACACCTTGAAAAGCGATTGTTCCATTTCCCATCTGAACTCCATTTAGAGTTTTCTGAGTAAAATCCTTTTTAAATAACAATGTTCACTCCCCTTGCTTTCTTTTTTATTATCATAACACGTAGTGAGTGAATATTCATTCACTATTTTAAAGGAAACTTCTTGGGTTACAAAACTATCTATTAATTACATCTGATGATTAAATAAGTAAATTCGACATCTTGTAAAGTAATTTTTGAAACCTGTAAAATCACAAAAATATTCTATGAACAATAACTTAAAGAACAAATTTGGGATAAATGTCGGTTCTTTTATTGGGTGTAATAGGAGACAGGGCAGTTTAGGCGCTGGTACAAGTCAATTCATTTTACACAAATTTCAAAGGCGGTACCTTTTTTGAGATAGCCGCCCACTGATTCTTATATTAGCATTTAGGGAAACTGCATCCTACAATGATTAGTAATATAAACAACACAACAATTAGCAAAAACCCGTGCCCATACCCACAAGCTGGAGCAACAGGGCCACATCCATATCCGTAAGCTGGTGCTGCATAAGGAACATCCATTACACCTGCAACCATCGGCGGTACATTTGGTGGCATATTTGCGCCTGCCACCATAGGCGGTACATTATTAGCATACATATCTCAGTACTCCTTTTCGGTTTAGTATATTTACACTACATTATACTCACCTAGTTGGAATAGGGACCTGTCTGCCTAATAAATGGGTAAACGCCCTTGGTGGACAAGGAAGGTCAAGAATCAAGTCTTGTAAATGTTAATAAACCTAATAAAGACTTTTCTTTCGAATTTCAAAAAACTACTTAAAATTATCTCTTATTAGACATATTTTCTATTAGATTTGTACACTACTATATTTGTAAAGAAGGTTTGACAATTAATTGAATATTATATAAACTTTACTTGTAATTACTAAATAGACAAAGGGGGATTTAGTGTGAAAAAACAAAAGTCTATATTATTACTTTTAGTGTTGTTTATTTTTTCGTTGTTTTTAACAGCATGTGGTGGTAGTAACACTTCGAGTAGTGATGAAGGTGGAGACAATCCTGAATATTTAAGTATGTTAACTGGTGGTACTAGTGGTACATACTACCCATTAGGTGGAGCAATGGCAACAATTATTACTGATGAAACTGGAGTTCAAACAGACGCAGTTTCTTCCAATGCTTCTGCGGATAACGTAGTTGCGCTACAACAAGGAGATGCTGAGCTAGCATTTGTACAAACTGATGTTGTTTCATATGCAGTTGAAGGGGTAAATGCATTTGAAGGAAAAGCAGTCGATAATGTTCTAGCAATCGGATCTCTTTATCCAGAAACAGTACAAATTGTTACAAGAGCTGATTCTGGAATTACTAGTGTAGAAGATTTAAAAGGTAAATCGGTTTCTGTTGGTGCACCAGGATCAGGAACATATATGAACGCTACTCAAATTTTAGAAGTTCATGGCTTATCTATAGATGATATTAATGCACAAAATTTAGACTTCGGTGAATCTACAGGTGGAATTCAAGATGGGCGTATTGATGCAGCTTTCATTACTGCAGGTACTCCAACAGGTGCTGTTGAAGGTTTATCAGCTACTACACCTGTTTCTATTATTGGTATCTCAAAAGAAAAAGTTGACGAATTAATTTCAAAATATCCTTTCTATGCATCAGATGTTATCGCAGCTGGAACATATGGAATGAAAGATGAAGTTCAAACAGTTGCAGTGCTTGCAATGTTAGCAGTAACAGATAGCCTATCTGAAGAATTAGTTTATAATATTACGAAAGCTATCTATGAAAATACTGATAAAATTGCTCATGCAAAAAGTGAATTCATTTCCAAAGATACAGCTTTAAATGGAATTGGCATCGATTTACACCCTGGTGCTGAAAAGTACTTTAAAGAAGTTGGAGTAATAAAGGAATAGTAAAAGAGAGAAGGCCGGCACAACCCTACTTGTTTGTGCTTTCGGCCTTTCTTTTTTATCATATAATCCAAATTAAATGAATGATAAATGTGCATCAAAGATAACCTATTTTAAAAACTCTTATAATTGGTAGGTTCTACTATGAAATTTCTCAAACAAAATAGGTCATTATATATTATCTGTTTCACTATTTTCATTATGGGGGGTATATTTGTTTATCCCTTTCGGACTGCTTTAGTATTTCACTTTGAAAACACGAATCGAATTCAAGCAATTCTTCCAATTAATAAAGGGGAAGAGTTTACCATTATTTTTACTCATTCTATTCATTTAACCGATGTAACAGAAAAATACAGAGTTCTACCCAACCTTAATATACTTCAATATGAAATAGTTTATGAACAGTTTGGTATAGGAATGCCTTCTAACGCAAACGAGGAAGAGCTGTTTGTATATGAAAATGGTAAATATCATATAAAAAATATGAATAATATTTTCCCCTCTATGAATATACGAAATGGTAAAACTATATCCGAGCATCGTCTTGTATGGGACAATGGTAAAAAAATGGTCGAATTTAACGATTATTTTGAACCAGGTGCGTGGTATAAAGTTGAAATGAAAAAACTTACCGTTTGGCAATATTTGAAAGGAGTTAAGATACATGAGTGAAAAAGCTACAAATGATAAACAATTAACACCAGAAGAACATGAAGAATTACTAAAAAAGTATGACGCTGAATCTAACACTCGTAAATTAACTGGTTATTCTGCTAAAGTTGTTTTTATATTACTACTTTCGTTCTCTTTATTCCAGTTATATACAGGTATTTTCGGTCAATTCACTGCCTATATTCAACGAACTGTTCATTTGGGTTTTGCACTAACAGCGATTTTCTTATTATTTCCGGCAATTAAAGGTCGGGTGAAAAATAAGGTAGCTTGGTATGACTATATTCTAATCCTATTAACAATTATAGTTTGTTCTTACTGGCCATTAAATTACGACTCACTCGTCCAGCAAATTGGTAGGATTTCTACTGAACAGCTTGTAATCGGTAGTATCGCAATCTTGCTAGTTTTAGAGGCTGCAAGAAGAGCAGTTGGTATTCCTATTACAATTATAGCAGTAGTATTTTTAGCGTATGGCTATTTCGGCCCTTATATGCCTGGTATGCTTGCTCATCGCGGGCTTAATTTACACCAATTAGTACAATCTATGTTCTTTACTACAGAAGGGATACTTGGTACACCGTTACAGGTTTCATCCACCTTTATCTTTCTCTTCCTTTTATTTGGGGCATTTCTCGTCCAAACTGGTGTAGGTAACTATTTTAATGATTTAGCTATTTCAATAGCAGGTCGTCGTATCGGTGGACCAGCCAAAGTAGCGATTTTCTCAAGTGCATTGCAAGGGACTATTTCAGGAAGCTCCGTTGCCAATACCGTAACGACAGGTTCCTATACAATTCCATTAATGAAACGTCTCGGGTATCACAAAAATTTTGCTGGTGCTGTCGAAGCAGCTGCCTCAACTGGTGGTCAAATCATGCCACCAATAATGGGTGCTGCTGCTTTTCTAATGATTGAATTTGCGGGTGTACCTTATTGGGATATAGCAAAAGCTGCTGTTATTCCGGCAATTCTATATTTTTCAGGCATTTGGATTATGACCCATTTTGAAGCAAAAAAATTAGGTTTGCTTGGATTACCGAAAGAAGAGATTCCACCGAAAAAAGAAGTATTAAAGAAAATTCACCTTTTACTTCCGATCGTTGTAATCGTTGTTCTACTTTTCCAAGGAATGAGTATTGAGCGAACAGCATTATATGGAATTTTAAGTGCTATTTTAGTCAGTTTAATTAGAAAAGATACAAGAATTACTCCATCTAAGATTCTTTTCGCTTTAACTTCTGGTGCACGTACTGCGTTAGGAGTTGCTGCAGCAACTGCATGTGCTGGTTTAATCGTTGGTATTGTGACAAAAACAGGATTAGGCCTAAAGTTAGGTAATGGACTAGTTGGTATTGCATCTTCTATCACTTCTACACCAAGTTTATTATTGTTTTTAACATTATTTTTCACAATGATTACATCTATCATACTAGGTATTGGTTCACCAACAACTGCTAACTATATTATTACTTCTACGATTGCCCTCCCGGCAATTATTGCACTAAATGGGCAATTAGAAGTTGCTATTCCAGTTTTAGCTGCCCATATGTTTGTATTTTATTTTGGTATTGTTGCAGATATTACACCTCCAGTAGCACTTGCAGCCTTTGCAGCAACTGGTATATCAAAAGGTGACCCTATTCGAACGGGAGTAAATGCTTCAAAACTAGCGATAGCAGCATTTATCATTCCATACATGTTCGTGTTTCAACCTCAATTACTATTAATTGACACAACCTTCTTAGAAGTATCCTGGACCCTTTTTACTGCTATTATTGGGATGATTTCTATAGGTGCTGGATTAATTGGTTTCTGGTATAGAAAAATAAATTGGATAGAAAGAATTGTCACTATATTAGCTGGATTACTATTGATTTATCCGGAATCGTATACCGACACAATTGGATTAATCACTTTTATAGTATTACTTGCTTTCCAGTTACTTCATGTTCGCCGTAATAAAATGAATACCTCTGAAGTGAAAGATGTTAGTCTCTAGCATCGCTAAAGGGAGAAACGCATTGTTGAAAATGCGTTTCTTTTATTTTTACCACTTTTCTCAAGGTAGACATAAATTTGCACGTTCACTCATGTGTGACATTTAATTAGAATTCGATCCATTTACTTGTTTACAATAATGCTCATACTGTACAGACGATATCGAACAAAGATTATGATGCACAACCACTTTTGGCTTTTTATGAGCAATACGACTGCCTTGTAAGGTGAAAAGCTTATGCATCGTTGAAGACGAAATTCTTGTAACTATATTAGCTAAGTAAGCAGGCTGCGTGCTTCCTGGAAAACGTTGTGTATTTAAAAAATTTATAATCTGATCTGCAGTCATGATTCCAAACCCGTGACCGAAATATGTCCCATCACTTAATACAACCGCATTCAAACCTCTAAACCACGATACATTCGGATGAAACTCTGGATTATTGAAATACACAACATCTCCAGGTAGAAAATAATTCAGGTAAGATGAGTGTAATTCTAAGTCCGGGTCTGTATGCCAGCTATACAAGTAAAGGTTCTGAAAAAGAATATCAAAATTCGGTGACCCTATACTTTTCAAAACTGCATGATAATAGACAATTACCATTGCGGTTGCACATTCAAATGCGTAAAGAGAACCGTTACGATAAATATCTAAAACTGCTTCTGAAGGTCTTACACCTGGCCTTAATAAAAACCCTCCGGCATTGGTCAAATTCCAGTATGCAGGATTACAACGAGCGGTTTCAAAAATAGTAAACGCAGCCTTACTATCGCTCATCTCTCGTGCGCTATCCATAATATTTTTACGCATGTTGAGTTCAAACCGAAGTTCGTTCATCGTTCGGTAAGAAAATGTTTCAGGTGCATTCAACATTTGTTGAATAATTATCCTTTCATCCGCTCCAAACTCGGCTACACTTTCTGCAGTTAAAGGTCTTCCAGCTACTTGTATCATGCTATTCCCCATTTCGTTTGAGTAGATAAGTAGAATTTTCCACTCCATTGTTTTTACACTTTTCCCGATTGCGCTAAATTGTCTATATATTGATGTATATGTGGGCTAGGAGAGATAATTGCTTGTGGTTTAAGGAATGGAGTGGTGTGGCTAACAGAAAAAGGCGTTTGCTAGTATATAGCGAACACCTTTTTGCCCTTCAATAATTTCTATATAATTATAAAATTTCCAAAAAAAGTGTGGACGAGGGACCTGTCCCCATGTCCACGGTACCTGTCCCTCTGTCCACTATTTTGATAGATTTAACGCAGTTTTTGATACGAGAAATCTTTTGAGTTGTATACTGTTACGCCATCAAGCGTTTTAACGTATGATTTGTTATTTTGTGTAACGTAGGCAATGTTTTTATTAACAGGTAGTTCAATTTTGATTTTTTGTTTTTCTGCAATAAATACAGGGTTGTTCGCATCTGTTACATCGATACGAGTTGTATATCCTTTGTTCTCAAAGGACTCTCTTGCATTAACAAAGAGCTTGTCCGTTGTTTTATCTAAATTAATTCCTAAAAATTTTGCCATTGTTTTCGCAATGTCGGTGTTATCTACTAAGCCAAACGGTTTGGACGGTCCATATGCGTAAAGGAAAACATCCTCCCCAGTATGTCCACCAGTTGAAAATCCAATGTTCGCGCGATTTGCCAGCATTTTCGTCATATCAGCTTGTAAAGTTTTAGACGATTTTAGATTTTCAATTTCTGTTGCTGTTAAGTTGTCCAAGCCATACAATACGGCTACTTCTTTCATATTGGAGCGATCTGATTTTAATTGCCTTAACGCACCTTCAATTGTCATCGTTGCTTTCTTTAACGGATCAATATATGCAGAAACTGGAATTTCAGGATAATTAGAGTTTGTATTTACGTTCCCCATCGTAATCCCACTGTTTCCGTGGTCACTAACTGCGATAACCATTGTATTTCCATCTTTTTTAGCAAAGTCTAGTGCTTCTTTTACCGCGTCATCAAAAGCTAGAACATCACTTAAAATACCGATTGTATCATTGGCATGAGCTGCCCAGTCTACCTTACTTCCCTCTACAAATAGGAAGAAGCCCTTTTCATTTTGAGATAGAGTGTCAATCGCTTTTTTCGTCATTTCCGCAAGAGATGGTTCATTATTGTTTGTAGCCTGACGATCAAAATCGTAAGCTAAAGCTGAAGGAGCAAATGATCCCCAAATTTTATTTGAGTTTGTATTTAAAAGTTCATCACGTGATTCAACGAAGTCATATCCTTTGTTTTCAAGTACTTCAATTAAATCTACACCATCCACTCGAGCATTTCTAGTTGTGCCTGGTTGTAGAGCTTCTTTTCCCCCACCTAGAACAACATCAATTTCTTGATACACCTGTTGCTCCGCTATATCTTGGTAGTTACTTCGATGTGTTGCGTGAGAAGAGAATCCTGCTGGAGTTGCATGTTGAATTTCAGAAGTAGAAATGATACCTGTTGACTTTCCTAATAATTTTGCCCCTTCTAATACATTCGCAACTGGCTTATAGGCATCTTCAGGGTCAACAGCGTCTACTCCAGGTGTATTTACTACTTCAGGAAGTAGCCCAATGACCTTATCATTACTTTTATATCCTGTTGCCAAAGCCGTTGCAGCTGGTGCTGAATCCGTAATCGCTGCTTCAGCAGAATGAGTACGCACTCCTCCAACAACAATTTCATCCATGGCAAGGTCCTCACCTTTATACCATCTTGCTAGAGTAGTAGCCCCTGCACTAGTTCCATCCATCACCATCATAATGACATTCGTTGGTTCATTCTTCTTACCCTTAGCTTCCGGAAAACTATTGTACCCAGTAAAGCCTAAAGTAGAAATAGTTACAGCTGTAGCCATTGAAATAATAGCTAATTTTTTACTCAAAATGCGTCTCATTTAACAATCTCCTTTCTTAGTAAAACTATTAAACTCGCATTTATCATAAAAGAAAACTATTAAACCTTGATGGGTATTAAGTAAAGAATATGTAAATTATCGTTTTTTTCCTTGTAACAAAAGAGGAACTGTGATAAAATGACCAGTTTTTAAAACTATGAATTAGTATGTAAGAACTAGCTATAGGGACAAAGGTGGACGGAGGGACAGTCCCTCGTCCACACATTTTTTGGAAAACTATTTCGCATTTCGGAACTTTTTTATATATAATTCGTAATAGAAATATGGGGGGATTAATAATGAAAAAGTTTCTTACGTTTAACAAAGCTCGAATAGTTACGCCATTGCTTTTATTTGGAATAATGTTATTTATGGCTAGTTGCTCTTCATCCGCTACTCAAGAAAAACATATTGAAGCCATCTCTACAGTTCTAAAACATCAACTAAATGGGCCAGACCTTGAAGTTATTGAGTGGGAAGATCCAGCTAAGATTGAAAGCTATTACGAGAAACTTTATAAGTCTTATTTCACTGAAGAGATGTATACGAGCTTTATTTCAACCTACGCTTTTCATTATCATTTAACGGCGTATAATGGAGGTTATGAAATGAAGGTAGATCACATCGAAGTGGATAGTAGCGAAACTACAGAAGGAACCTATGATTTTAAAGCCACTCTGTTAACCGAAAAAGAAGGAAGCGAACAACAAACAGCAGAAGTTTCTGGTAGAGTTACCTTCAACTCTGATGACAAAATAACTAGTATAAGGTATTTAGATGAAAGTGGGTTATAATTTGTGGACGGATGGATGACCATCCGTAAATTTACAAAAACCATTCGTATTAATTTACGAATGGTTTGTTTAAGATCAAATAAAATTCTTATCACACAGGTCCCTCATCCATTTAAACATCAACTAGACTATCCACTTGAAAAACAGGCAACTTAATAAAGAAGGTTGATCCTTTACCATGTTCACTTTCCACCCAAATTTCACCGTTGTGTAATAGTATTATTTCTCTACTTATAGCTAATCCTAGCCCATTACCCTCACTTGATTTGGAAAAATTCCGATCAAATATATAAGGGATATCTTCTACTTGTATTCCTTCTCCGCTATCTTGGATGGATATGTATGCCTCTTCCAAGTCTTTATTAAAATGAAGACTAATAGAAATCTCTCCTATTTTCGTGTGCTTCATCGCGTTTGTAATAATATTGGAAAATACTTGGTTAAATCTTTTCACATCTACTTGAACCATTGGGTAATGCTCCAGGCCAATATCTTCAATCGTGACTGTATAATTTAATCCATTTCTAATCACATCATATTCAAATTGCTCACTATATCGCTTAATCAAACGGTCAATCGGCACGAAATCAAACGAAAAATGGGTTTGTCCAGATTCAAGCTGAGCAAGTTCAAATATGTCATTAATCATCATATTCAAGCCATCTACTCGCTGTAAACACTTTCTTAAAATAGCATCTCGTTCCTCTTCAGAATCTATTAACTTATCTAATATTGCTTGTATATACCCGCTTACAGAAGCAATAGGTGCCCGCAAATCATGAGATATATTAGAAAATAAGTGGCGCCTTTCTCCTTCAGACTTTTCAAGCTCAATATTCATTTGTTCCAAGTGCTTATTAGCGTATTCAAGCTCCTTTGTGCGATCTTTTACCTTCTCTTCTAACTTTCCATATAGCTCGGCATTTTCAATCGAAATAGCTACTTGAGTTGAAAGAAACGATAAAAATTTAATTCTATCTTCCGTAAATACATGGGTTGTTCGATTATTTTCTAAATATAGTATACTAGTTAATTTTCCTTTAAATATAGCTGGTAAACATAAAATCGACTTCACATTATTTTTAACTACATATGGGTCTTCAACAAAAATCCCTTCTATCTTAGCATCGTTTAACACAACCGCTTCCTGGCTTTTCGCAACGTAACGAACAATTTTTTCAGAAAAGATGTTAGAATCTTCCACCGGTTGAAACGATAATTCCTCTATTTGCCCATCAATGTTAGCTATAGCAACGACTAGTAATTCAGCATCTCTGACAAGTACAAGCACTCCCCTCTCTGCTCCAGCATTTCTCATCGTTATATCCATTAATTTATGGACTAATCGTTCTTGAATAATTTCACTTGATATCGCTTGAGAAGCTTGGAAGCTGGCTTTCATATCAAATTCGAAGAGAGATGACTGAGACCCTCTTTCATTGGAAACGTTCATAATATAACTTGCATATCCCTCCCGTAATTTCCTTGCTTTTGCATAGGCACCCCACTTAATATAAGTACGATATGCTTCTGTCAAATAAGCACTTGCTACACTTTCTAAACCTCTTGAAATATAATAGTAGCCTGCAAGCTCATTACTTATTGCCACATCTTGAATAAAATTGTTTTCTTTTGCAAGCTGGATAGCGTCATCATAGTTTGTAATTGCACCATTATGCTTTCCTTCTATCCTTGCTATTTCAGCAATTAAGAGCTTCCATTTATGCTGGTAATTTTCTGGACAAAGCTTTGCCCAATCTTTCAGCTTTTTTGCATTCTTTTTTAATTTTCGATACAGTACTTTTTGTTCAAAAAGAGAAACATCATCATAAAACCTAGAAGCCCAAAGTGCATCATAAAAATAGTATTCAGAGATAATAACGAGTGTTAAACGATTACTTACTAATGGTTCTAAATGGTCGATCACTACTTTCGCGAATTCTTTCTGATTAAACAAATAAGACAGCTGTAATCTTATCGTGTAGTGAATAATTTTCGCAGAATCATCGTCTAATATTTGTTCAAAGTCCCAATTCATTGTTGCTTGTTCATTCTGGAGTACCTCAATCCATTGAACAAACTCATTTAAAAAACCTTTCGAAATAACGTAACGAATTTTATCAATAAATTTGAGTTGATTTTTAATACCGGTAAGCACGTCATATAAATACTCCCCCATCATGAAAAGGGTTATAGAAATAAATGAACTGTTCGCCCCCGCTAGGTGGATGTTTCCTGCATCTATACAATATTGCTGAGACTGCTTTAAATAGTTAAAATTACGTTTTAGTGGATGCTTCCAATGATTGATAAAACTGCCAAAGACAAAATAGGTTCTACCTTTTAATCCGATATTTCCACTTCTTTCCGCTACTTCAATTGCTAGCTTGCCAAACTCATAGCTTTTATGAAAATCATTAAACCCTGCACTTAAAATAAGCGCATAATTATTAAATACTAGTGATGTTATATCCGTCATGCCATGTTTTAAAGAAAAACGTAATGCTCTTACCATTAGTATCGTTGCAAGATTTTGATCGACATGAAAGGCTGGTGCATTCATCGTAATCATCGTATTTAATAATAAAATTTTTTCTTGATCTTCTAACGTAGGAAGCTTCATTAGATCTTTTGTGTTTTTCTTACGTAAGGCTATTTTTGCCTGTAATATCTCTACCGCAATTAACGCTTTACTTGGTTTTCTGTGAATCTTCCATCCAAACATTCTTAATCCAGCAATTCCAGATTGTACAGCCTCTCCCACCCGATGGACATGAGTGTAGAGTACTACCTTTAAATTATAGATGGATAATTTTTCGTGATTAGTTCGTACATTTTCTAATACTTGATTCAACGTCCATTCTGCTTCCTCAAACTTACTATTTAAATAACAACATTCCCCAAGTCCTGTCATTAGCTGTTTCGTTAAACTATAATGCGTATCCCATCTTGCACCAAACATTTCGTAAGCAGTTTGAAAATACTCTAGAGATTCTTTAAAGGCAGCTGATTCTTTCGCCTGTTCACCGGCTTTTACATTCCATTGAACGAGTGCAAGTTGTTCTTCATCCTTTAAATAGCTTCTACAAATATTCAAATGATTGACCATGTCAAATAAATGATGATCCTCTGCACTTAAAATCATGAGCAGCCTACCTATCTTAAGGTGCGTCTGTTCTTTTTCTTCTTTTGTCATGAGAGAGTATACTGCTTGTTGCACCCGGTCATGTAAAAATCTATATGTAGGTGGCTGATCCACAATATGTGGGGCTCCATCCGGATATATCCATTTGTAGATGGAGTCCTCCGGTAAAATTAACCCTGCTTCCAGAGACCTCCACAAAATTCCCCCTGTTGTAGCAAGATCTTTTTCGCAAATAGTGGACAATGTTTTTAAGTCGAATTCATTGCCAATACATGAAGCCTTCTTTAATAACTCTTGAGTTTCCAAAGGTAGCTGTTGAACTCGTTTAATCATTAGATCGATAATATTTTCCTTTTCTAGCGTTGTTTGAATTCTGTCAAAGCGGATGCTCCATTTCCCTAATTCTTCGTCAAACATAATCGATTCGTCATTGTAAAGGGATTGAAACAACTGCATTATGAAGAATGGGTTTCCTTGAGTAAGCTTGAACATAACATGAGCTAGTTGTCTCGTTTCTAAACCATCATCCATCAGTGCCTCTTCTACCCATTGAAGTAATATCCTATCCTCTAACGGATTTAACGTAATTTCCGTAATAACAACACGTTCTTTCTTTAAATTGTTAATTGTTTCTGTAAATGGATGATCCATCCCAATTTCATTATGGCGATATGCTCCTATTAATAAAAAGTAACGACTATCTATATGTGTAAGCAAATACTCAATTAGCTCTAGTGATGCTGTATCTGCCCATTGTAAATCATCAAGAAATAGAACTAACGGATGCTCCTTTGTTGCAAATGCATTTACGAATTTTTGAAAAATCAAGTGAAACCTTAAATGCGCATCCTTATTTGCTAACGTATTTTCCTCTAAATTTTCCCCTGTTATCCATTTTAACTCAGGAATGATCGATGTAATGATTGATTCATTATTGGACAATTGGGCTTTGATACTTGTTTTCCAACTTTGAATACGTTCGTCACCTTCTGATAAAATTAGTCTCATTAACGATTTAAAAGCTTGCAGGATTGGTGAATATGGTTTTTGCCTTTGAAGCAAATCAAATTTACCCGAAATAAAATACCCTTTTTCTTTTACTAATGGAGTTTGTATCTCATGTACAAGAGCTGTTTTTCCTATTCCAGAGTGTCCCTTTATGAGGACTAATTCAGCATTGCCATTACTTACACGTTCAAACGCCTTAAGTAACAACTCTTTCTCCAAGTTTCTACCGTATAATTTGATTCCTGGTTCGAATGTTGCAGCTGGATCATGTTGCCCAAGCTGAAAAGGTGCCACATTGCCAAATAACTGAAGTTGGTCATTACTCTTTTTTAGATCCTCCCGTAAACCAAATGCGCTTTTATACCTGGTCTCCGGTGTTTTCGAAAGAAGTCTCATAATGATGTCAGAAATAATTTGAGGAACACTATCGTTTTTATCAATAGGATCGGAAGGTCTTTTTGCTAGATGTGCATGTAAAAGCTCCATAGGTTCTTCATAGGTAAAAGGCAGTTCTCCAGTGATCATTTCATACAATACAACACCTAAAGAATATAAATCCGCCCTATAGTCAACTGAGCGATTCATTCTTCCGGTTTGCTCTGGAGAAATGTATGCTAGCTGTCCTTCTATTTCATTTGGTGTTATATTATGACGTTGATTTTCCTTTTTTAATGTTGTTGCATAATAAAAACCTGTAAGCTTTATTTGGCCAGTTGTTCGATGAATAACGATGTTGTCTGGATTTATATTTTTGTGGATGATTTGTTCTTTATGTAGGTTGATAAGTGCAGCTGTTAATTTAATCGCAATAGAAAGGAATTTTGAAAGGTCTAGTTGTTTTTTATCTTTAAGCATTTCTCGTAAAGTTACTCCGGGAAAATACTCCAAAATGATATATGGTTCGTTCAAATGCTTTTCTAATTTTATTGGATTAATTATACCGTCCATCCTTAAATCTTTCGTAATGTGATATTCATGGATACGAGATGCGACTTCTTGAAGAGTATGAGTGGGCTGTTTTGCTGATTTTAGTAGTATGAGTTTATTTTCACGTGTAGCATATCCTTTATACATAATCGAGGTACTATTTTCTATTTCAATGTTAACGAGTTTATAATCTGGCAATACAGGTATTCCTCTCACTTGCCTCACCCTTTAGGAATTTTCTAATTTCTTTAACAAAACTTTAACAACCCTTATACGTAACTTATAGTTATTCGACTACTATATACGTATGCTTAACTCATGGAGGTTGGATGATGGACAATAATAGTATACATATTAGTATTGATTCTAGTCAGGAGCTAGATAGTGAATGGGTAACGTTAATATTAGAAGCGAGAGCTTTAGGCTTAACGATTGAAGAAATATATAATTTTTTAAAATGGCACGGTTACTCTTTATGACTAATGAATTTATAGCCCATTCCTCTAACTGTTACAATGTACATAGGTTTATCTGATACTGGTTCAATCTTCTTACGTAAATTACTAATATGCACCATAACTGTTCGATTATCACCGAGGCTTTCTTCACCCCAAATGAGTTCAAAAAGATCATCTACACTGTACACACGATTTGGATGTTCCGCTAATAAACATAGGAGCTGATATTCTTTTGCTGATAAAAGGACGGGTGATCCATTTGCCTTTACAACACAACTTCCTTTATCTATGTGTAGACCTGGGTATTCAATCACTTCGCTTGCCTTTTCCTCTTTTGAGCTAGTATGTCCAGCGATATGGCGATTACGGCGAAGATGACCTTGAACTTTCGCTATTACGAGAGCCGGACTAAATGGTTTTGTTACATAGTCATCGCCACCAATTTTATGTCCTAGTATTTTATCAATCTCATCTTCCTTCGAGCTTAAAAATAGGATTGGGATATTTGTCTTTTGACGTAATAAGCGGCACACTTCAAATCCATCCATTCCTGGCAGGACGACATCTAAAATAATAACGTCAGGCTTTTTCTCATCTAACAGCCGTAACGCTGTCGTACCATCTTCCGCATGAATGATATGGTAGCCTTCCTTTTGTAGATACATTTGTAAAATCTCTCTAATATCACTGTCATCCTCTACCAACATTACTTTTTCACCAGACATCTATTTCACCTCTTTTCCGATAGCTCTACAACACTACTACTCTATAAATTATACCATTATTAACCATTACTGGATAGAGGGTTTGACAGTGGTTCCTTGTTCACACATTTTTAGGAAAACAATGTATAGGATGGGCTAGTATCAATAATGGAGTTGATAAAAAAGACGAGAAGAAAGTACTCGTCTTTTTTCAAAAATAATCTTCATACCTTTTTTTACGGCGGCAGCTTTTACATCTTTTCGGGTGAACAAATCCTTTTTGTCTATATAACTTTTGCTCTTCTACCGTAAAGGTAAATCGATCACCGCACTCCCAACATTTCAATAGGAAATCTTGAGGAGCTAATCCCTCGAGGGCTTTATTAATAGATTCCACCCTTGTATTCATTGATTGTTGCTCTATTATTTCGTCTGATTCTAAAATTTTGATGGTTGACCGAATTTCTGCCCTAACTTTCTTATAATCAATCTTTTCCCACAATTCTAAGTAAGGAATGAACTGTTTATTCCCTGATTCTTTTATTTTATCAAGAAATAACAAGATCATTTCTCTGTTGCGGTCTTTTAAATAGCTCATTTCTGGGTCTATCTTTCCTTCATCCAACCACTGTTCCCATTCTATTAAAAATTCATCCGCTCGTTGGTCCGCTTCAATTTGCCATCCTCGATCGGTAAATACAATCATCGGTAATTTTCCACTATATTCAATAGCTAAGAAATCATAATCTATCATCCAATCGATTTTCTTCGTGATCTCTTCTAATGTTTCTGATCGAAATGCACCGTAGACCGGACACTTATCCAACTCTAACTCTAGTACCTTTTTTTCTCGTGACCCTTTTAAAATTTTGGCAAGGAGAGTCCTACCACCCCGTGCAATAATTTCATCTGCTGCCCTTAAGACTACTTTAATCTCCTCACTAGATAAGTGATTAATAGTTGCATTGTTCATAACCATAACTCCCTTCTATGTGGGTGACCTTACTAACGACCATTCTATCCTGTAGAGATGTACAAAAATTGCATAAACTATCCCAGGGACAGAGAGACAGGTTCCCCATTCACATAAATATTGGAAAAATATATTTTATGGCCAATTCATCAGTGTTAACATTCACCCTAATTATATCAAATTTTTATAGTACGTTTTCCTTCTCAATGTGTTATTAATCTGTTTTCTCCCCTTACTTTTTCCCAAAATTTAAAGGCTTGGTTGACATTTTGTAATAGTTATGTAAAAACTTCCTATTTTAAATATATTACTTAAAATAACTCTTTATAATGAAAACAGATTTAACCTTTAAGGAGTTGTTCATAATGTTCGCTGGGCACTTTGGGGTTGCCACTGTTGTAAAAAGTAAATATCCGGAACTACCACTATGGTCGCTATTAGTCAGTACACAATTGCTTGATCTAGTGTTCATTCCATTTAGTTTAGGTGGGTTAGAGTCAATAGAGCCAATAGGGGAGGGCGGTTATGGAAGTATGGCAATCAACGCCTTCTACACTCACTCTTTAGTTGGCGCACTAATTATTAGTTTACTAGCAGGTATCATTTCAGGACAGTTTTGGGGTAAAAATTCAGGAGTCATTATAGGGTTAGTCTCATTTAGCCATTGGATACTCGATCTAATCGTTCATCGGCCTGATTTGCCTATTCTTCCTGGCAATATAGGTGATTTACCGCTACTTGGATTCGGGCTGTGGAATTCTTTTATTGGAAGCTTTCTGCTAGAGTTTCTGTTAATTGCAGTTGGGTGCTTTTTTTATTTCAGATACTTGCTTAAAAAAAAATCCAGCAAAGAAAAAAGAGGAAAAATCATTATTGTTGGCAGTACGATAACTCTTTTATTCTTTCTGTCATTAGTATGGGATGCCTTTTTATAAGGAGTTTGTGCGGGGACAGTTCCTATATGAGAAGCCTCTGTGAATAATCTAATCTACTTCTTGAGTTTATGTCCTTCCCACCGTCCAAAGATTTTTAGTAAGTGTTACCACAATATAACAAAAGGGACAAGGGACCTCCATCCACGGTACCTGTCCCTCTTCCCTTTATTTTTTTAAGTTGCCGTTTATGAAGTTTTGGATGAATTCTATTTGGTCTTCGGTTGGGTTTATTTTTCGTACGTCTGTAAATTTTGCGACCGCTTTTTCCAGTGATGTTTCTTGGCCGACGATTTCACCGATGCTTGTTAGGTCCTCAAAAAAATTCCACATTTCTGCATGAGTTTTCGGATCTTGGTGACCAAGCACATACCAGTTCGTGTCGTATTTCTTTATTTTCTCTAAAAGCGTGTGAAGCTCATCCAAATTATAGCTCCATTCACCACTATAAAAATCTTGATAAACGCAATCTGCGAGAAACATTATTTTTTCATCAGGAATGTATATAATTGAAGAATCATGTGCGTGAACCCCTCCAACATGCTCTACTACACAAGTCACACCACCTAAATCCATTTCCACCTTATGATCAAATGTGATGTTGGGAGCCTGTAACTCTAAATGTTCCCTCGTTGGCATTTCGCGTTTAATCATATCGCTACAAAACTCAATTTCTTCACCTGTCTCCACCCGTGCATCTAGTGAAGCATCGTCCCAATCTAACGTTTTTAAATAATCTATTTTCTTTTTCGTTTCTTCATGACTAATCGTTAATAAGTCCATCGTTTTAATACCGAAAATATGGTCCCAATGCCAGTGCGTGATGACGACAAACTTAACTGGTGCTATATCCATTTTTTCTACTAAATTTAAAAAATCCCTTGCATGGGCAGGTGAATTTCCAGCATCAACAATAACGCTAAAATTATCTCCACAAACTAACCCTAGTGCTGGACGATCTGTTTCGGAATAATGCGGCATATAATAAACTCTATTGGATAGTTTTTTTAACATATAATTGACCTCATCTTCTATTACGTAATAAATTTCTAAGCTGTTGTTAATTGGCACATTCTATTTTTCAGCCTACTACCCTACTAAGAAAGTGTTCTAAAAATCGTGCCGCATCGACTTTCGTACAAACACGAATTTTCGGCTCATCTTCAGGATAACCGACTGTTCTTCCTACTTCTTCACCTTCTAATGTAACTTTAACGTTCATCGATTCCGCTGACACTAAACTTGCATCAATGGCTACTCCTACTGCGAGTGGGTCATGAAGGGCACAACCGCCAATTCCAGGATAATAGGATTCATAGTAATTTATGTAGAAATCCGTAATATCTGCAAAAAATTGAGCCGTTTCTTTTCCAGTAGCACGCCATTCAGCAAGCTTGGATTTTGGCAACAACGTCTGCAACGTTATATCTAGTCCTACTAGGGTGATGTTTAATCCGGAAGAGAATACATAGTCGGCTGCTTCTGGGTCAGCGATCATATTTGCCTCTGCAAAAGCATTTACATTTCCGGGTACTGTTACTGCTCCACCCATTATTATTACTTCTTTTATGAGGGGAATAATTTCTGGCGCTTTCTGTATAGCAAGTGCAACGTTCGTAAGCGGGCCAACAGCAATGATAGTTATTTCTTGCGGACGCTTTTTCACCTGTTCAATCATAAAATCAGGGGCAGATTGGCTTTCTGCTTTAGTAGTTGGGTGGTGTTGCAAGGAGTTGCCTAAGCCGTCCTCTCCATGAACATGTTTTGCCCATACCTTCTTCTCCCCACGAATGAACATTTGAGCAGCACCTTCGTAAACAGGAACGTGTTTCCCGACTTTTTCTAAAACAGCAAGTGTATTACGGGTCGCTTCATCTACTGGTACGTTTCCAAAACAGGTTGTAAAACCGAGCAGCTCCAATTCAGGGGAATGCAGTGCGTAGGACATTGCTAAAGCATCATCAATTCCAGTATCAACATCAAAAATAATTGGTTTCATATAGAGTCACTCCATTATTCTTCTCTCATTTTCGGACAGGAGCCCGAATCTATTTTTTCGTTTGTAATCTACTCAAAACTTGCTCCAATGAAGGCATACCAGTTTGAGCACCTTTTTTCTCAACAGCTAAAGAAGCACTTGCATTAGCGAATTTTACAGCTTCTTCAAGATTTTTTCCCTCTGTTAAGGAATAAGCTAAGCTCCCATTAAACGTATCACCTGCACCTGTTGTATCAACAGCTTTCGTTTTAAAGCCATTTATAAACACATGCTCTTCCCCATTATAAAAACGGGCACCTTTTTCACCTAACGTTACAATTAATTTGTTCGGATAACGTTCTAACGACTTTTCGATATCTTCGCCAAAAATGCTTTTACATTCGGATTCATTTGGTGTTAAATAGGTCGCTATATCGATAAACTTCTGCTTAAAATGATTCACTGGCGCTGGGTTTAAAACGACAGGGATGTGGTGTTCGTTGCATAGTTTCAATATCGAATGAACAGTTTCCGACGGTATTTCCAACTGTAGGACGACCATTTTGCTTTTAATAATTTCGTCTTTCATTTCGTCTATTTCTTTAGGAGTTAATCGATTATTGGCCCCGGGAACAACAATAATCCGATTATCTGCATCCGATACAATAATAGACGCAATGCCCGTTGTTTCATCAGGAAATAAAAATAAATGATCAGTTTTTATGTTTTCTTGTTTTAATGAAGCAAGCGCTATTTTGCCATACTCATCCGTACCACAAGCACCAATCATTTGTACTTCTCCTCCCAATCTTGCAGCCGCTACTGCTTGATTGGCCCCTTTTCCACCAGTAAATGTAGAAAAAGAAGTTCCTAACGTCGTTTCCCCTTTATCAGGAACGTGGTTCGTACCAACAACTAAATCCATATTAATACTACCAATAACGGTAATCACACTCTCACCTCATTTGGGACATAGGTGGGACATAGGGACAGGTCGAAATCACTGAAAAAGTCCCTTTTTTTGAAACAAAAAAAATAATAAGGACAACTTTTACCCCTAAATAAGGAAAATGTTGTCCTATTTTGATGCTAACCAGTGTTTTTTACCCTGTTTTGGAGGATAGGATCTTTCCTATCCTCTTTATATTAACTGCTAATGCAGTTAATTTTGCTTGTGTAGACATGCTTTTGAGACCGTACCCCCTGGCACGATCTAGCCCGTGAAAGCATTTCATTTCGCCGTTTTTCCATTCTTGGCATGCTCTCTTTTTATACTTTTCTTTAAACTCTGGTTGTTTTTGTTGTTGGCTATATTCATAGAATTCTGGTGTGTTGATTCCAACTTCTAAGATTTTTCCAACATTTTTTCCTTTAATACAATCTGTCCTGATTGGACAGGCTTTACATTTTTCTCTATCAAAGTAATATTTGTACGATTGTCTGTTTTTGGTGTTCTTATAATATTTTTTTATAGTCGTATTTCCCTGTTCGCAACTCCATTGATCAGCGTCTTTGTTATAACTAAATAACTCTTCATTAATTCTATAAGCCATTTCACTTACAGGTATGTAGGCAGCTGCTTTTATTTCTTTTAATTTGTCCAAAATTACTTTTTTGAAATATGCCTTATCTCCATATAGTTCTTCAACCGAAATACCAGACTTTATAGTGAGTTGTAATAGCTCGTCAAAAAAACTACCGTCCACGTATGCCCCATTGCCTACCCTTACGGAAGTAATAATTCTATCTTCTGTTGTAATCATAAATTCTGTTTTATATCCAAAGAAGTTGGAAGTTTTACTTTTGTGCCCAACTCTTGCTTCTTGGTCAACAATGGAACGTACACCTTTTTGGGCTAAAAACTTTGGGTCGGATAGTATTTCTTTCGCATTTTCAATCACTGCTTTTGTCTTGGGTGTAGTTTCTACGTCTACGTTTTCTGTTACTGTGGTGATAGTTTCTTCAACATAGGCTTTCATTGTTTCTTTCGCAACTTTAGGGTCTTCAATTTCTTTATAATCCGGGATTTCTTGATTGATATCACTTGGAATTTTTTCTACTTCCTCTTTTAATGTTTTAAACATCTTACTAACTAATCTTTTCATCACCCGTTCGGGTGTAGCTTTGAACGTGTTAGCTTCTGTATGAGTGGTATCAATACTTACAGAACTACCTTTGATAATCCCTTTATCGACGCATTGTTTAACAAATAGGGCTATAATATCATCTAACGAGACATCCTGTAGTCTGTGTTTTCTAAACTTGGCTAACAGGCTGGGGTGTGGTAGTGTGTCTTCAGGATTAATATCTAGAAAGTACATATAAGCTAGATTAAGTGAAGCATCTTCTATTACTCTTTCGTCAGAAAGATTATAAAGGTATCCAAGAACGAGTAATTTAACCATCATTTCTGGTTCTTTGGCAGGCCTACCATAGTATTTACAATACGATTTTTCCAGTACTTTGTTAATATAAGAAAAATCAACTGCTTCTCTGACAAGTTTGAGTGTATGATTTTTGGGGATTTTATAGTATAATTCGGAGTAGATGCTTAACTGCATATCTTTTTCTTTAAGCATAGAAGAAAACCTTCCTTTTCGATTGATAATTAGATTCTTGGTCGTGTCTAATTATACCAAATTTTGATAAAGGAAGGTTTTCTTTTTTTATTTTTTTACATTTATTAGGAGGGGTTTTTCAGTGGTCTCGGACAGGTCCCTCGTCCACACATTTTTTGGAAAATAATAAATTAACTGTACTATACATTATTGAGTTGACTACACGGCAGTAGGCACTCTTATTTTGCAGTAGGTATTATTATTAGATACTAAGTCGTTTATTAGTATACCAAAAAATAAACAGATTAGTTCTTCAATAGGTTTTCCAAAGTCATCTTACACTCTATATACCAAACTAAAAAAGGGACAAAACTCTGTCCCTTTCACGTTTGACGAGCGATGTTATCATTTGCTGCAAATAGTAGTGCAAAATAGCATAAAACTCTACATGATAATTTAATGGTTGGGTTCATTTATGGAGAAGTGAGCTCACTATCTCCAGCTTCCATTTTCCAGTTTCTGTGTGGACGAGGGACCTGTCCACTAGCCTTGCGTGTTTGTTGGTAAATTGAATTTATGTAATTTTTTTCAAGTTGCTTTTATCCTGATAGAGAAAAAAGGGAAACGAGGTTGCATTCGACCTTGTTCCCTTTTTTTTACAATTGTGAATTAGTTATCTTCGTTTTCTTTTTTTGATTCCCTTTTTATCCATAGCTACATTACCAAGTTCCGGTGTCAACTTATTTTTTGATATCGGGACCTTTTGTCTTCCTTTGGACGTTCTTTTCTTTTTGATATTTAGAGCTTTTTCAAATGAGCTAACTGTTTTAAACAGATAGGTTTGTAGTAGTCTAAAGAATTCCCAAGGTGACTTTTTAGAATGTGTTTGGAGTTTAATGATTAACGATAATACGTACGCAATCAAGGCTAAGAACATTTGGTTCCAAATTCCTTGTGGCTTAGTGCTCCATATTTTTGTTAATCTTAAATGTTGTTTAATCCATTTAAAGAATAATTCTATCATCCACCGCGCTCGATATAATTCCATTATTTGTTGGTCTGCAAGGTCAAATCTATCCGTCAGAATCCTATATGTTCTCTTTTTTTCGTCGATGAATTCTACATAACGTACTGGTGGTTGAGAAACCGTATAGGATACTTTAGCGTCCCGAACTACAGATGGATGTGTAGGAGTAAATTCTTCTAACATCCCCAATCGAAGGGATTTGGATATCCGCACGACAAACGATACGCCTTTTTCTTGCCAGGATTGAAGATTCTCTCTGGAAGGATAGCCGCGGTCCATTATATAGATAGAATCTGATTTTTCTATCATTACATCTGAACTTTCAAAGTCACTTAACCTTCCGGAGGATGGTACAATTTTGTCTGGAAAAACAACGTCTGAAGAAGCAACCGTTAGTCGCGTATGCATTTTAACTCCCGTTTGTTTCTTCGAAATATTTGCCCAGTCACATAAATTTTGGGGTAACCTTATTTCGGTAGAATCAACGATTCGTAACCTCCCTAACCCATTCGGAAGACCCTGTAATCCTTTAGTAAGTTCAGAAAGATTTTCAACAACTTTTATAAATAATTTTTGGACCAGCTCAGTTGGTAAATCATTAATCCTCCGGCTTAACTGTGAGCCACTGATTTCCTCTATCCCGATTTCTTCGCGTAGTTTTGGATAGGCTTGTAACTTTTCCTCCATGTGACTATAGGAACTCCACTGATCTAATTGAGCTGACACAAAAGTCCTTATCAGTGACTTTGTTGAAAGTTTATAATTCCTATAATCCATTAACCGACAATCAAAATCCTCTGTAGGAAGAAGTGATAAACATTGACAAATGAGCATCTCTCGACCTATACTTTTCTTATTCATTGTTAAAACTCCTTTGTAGATGACTTGTTTGTTTAGGGAACAAAACAAGGCCAACACATCTACAATAGGAGTTTTTTTATTGAATGTAAATACATATTATTGAATTTATGGAATTTTTTAAAAGTCACGCAACGCTAGTGGGACCTGTCCCTCCGTCCACGGTGTCTGTCCCTCTGTCCACATCTTTGTCTTCGCGGAGTGCTCTTCTGAGGATTTTTCCGCTGATTTGGGTTTTTGGTAGTTCTCTTAAGATTTCGATTTCACGTGGCATTGCGTGGGCAGATAGTTTATTTCGGACAAAGGTCTGTATTTCCTTTTTCAATTCCTCGGTTTCTTCATACCCCTCTGCCAATACAATGAATGCTTTCACAATTTCTCCTCGAACTCGGTCAGGCTTTCCGATTACCGCTGCTTCCAAAACAGCCTGATGTTCTATTAGTTTGCTCTCCACTTCGAACGGCCCAATTCTTTCTCCTGAAGAATTAATCATGTCATCGTTTCTACCTTGAAAAAATATATATCCTTCCTCATCCATATAAGCTAAATCACCGGATATGTACCAATCGCCGACAAAGTAGGAATGATATTTCTCCTCGTTTTTCCAAATCTCCTTCATCATCGATGGCCAGCCCTTTTTGATCGCTAAAAGTCCTAGTTCATAGGGGTGCACAGTATTTCCTTCTTCATCAATTATCGCTGCTTTAATTCCAGGTATAGGCCTACCCATTGAACCTGGTTTGATTTTTGCAGATGGTAAATTGACAATTAACTGCGCTCCAGTTTCGGTCATCCACCACGTATCATGTATCTGCAAATTCAATTTTTCGACTCCCCACGTAATGACTTCAGGATTTAACGGTTCTCCAACACTTAAAATGTGGCGTAGTGAAAAAGAATAGTCAGGAATAAGGTCGGATTTATCCATAAGTAGACGGAAGGCAGTTGGAGCACTATACCACACCGTTACCCCTGTTCGTTCAAGTACTTCAAACCATTCTTTCGCATCGAACCTACCACCATGTACGACAATAGTTGCCCTATTTAACCATGGGGCAAAGATCCCATACGAACTACCCGTTACCCAACCTGGATGGGCCGTACACCAATATACATCATCCTCTTTTAAATCCAAAACCCATTGTCCTGTTTGATATTGTTGAATCATCACTCGATGTGCGTGTAAAACTCCTTTCGGCTTTCCTGTAGACCCAGACGTATAGTGAATGATCATGCCATCATTTAAATCTACCCATTCAACGATTTCGCCATTAACACTTACCTCTTCCACCAATTTTGGAATCGATTTCGCAATTGGATGCTCTATATTGTCTGTAATGTAAATAGATTGAAGATGTGGTAGTTTGCTAACTGGCACTCTTTGTAACAATTCCTCGTTCGTAATCAAAACGGATGCTTCACAGTCGTACATACGATCAAAAATTGCTTCCTCCATAAAGGCTTCAAATAACGGACCGACAATCGCACCAATTTTAATTGCAGCTAACACCGCAATATAACAGTCTGGATGCTTTGGTAAAAATACAAAAACACGGTCCCCTTTTTTCACACCTTGTGATTTTAATAGATAACCCCACTCATCCGTTTTCTTCTTCAAATTAGAAAAGGTATGCGTTTCTTTAAAGTGACCATTCATATAAATTAATGCAATCTTCTCCCCATATCCATCTTCCACATGGCGATCTATACATTCATAAGCCATATTCACCTTATTCGTACGATGCCAGCTAAATTGAGGATGAATCGTATCCCACGAAAATTGCTTAGAAACTTCCTCATAGTTTGAAAGATTAAAAGCCCCTTCTCCTTGTTTAAGCGCAGATGCTTCTCGCAGTTTCATACATACTCCCTTCCTCTCCTAATTCGAATTTTCTACATTTAAGAGCGATAAAATGACTTCCTTCTGTTTAGCTAACTGTTCATCTCCTCTAGAACGAGGCCTTTCTTTTGAAACGTTGATTTCTTCACATAACTCACCTGGCTGCCCTCTAAAAACTAACAGTCGATCACAAAGATAGAGTGCTTCGTCAATATCATGGGTTACTAATAACATCGTTGCTTTCTTTCTACCCCATATTGTTAACAATAGGTCTTGGAGCTGCATTTTTGTAAAAGCATCTAACGCACTGAACGGTTCGTCTAACAACAGTATTTCCGGTGAGGTGATGAGGGCTCTTGCGATGGCAACCCGTTGAGCCATGCCTCCAGATAATTCCTTCGGGTAGTGATGCTCAAACCCTTTTAAACCGACTTGCGCTAGTAGATTCATCGCCTCGTTTGTTTTACAATTCTTTTTCCCTTTCATACCAAAGACTACGTTCTCTAATACAGTTAACCATGGCATTAGTCTCGGTTCTTGAAACATAAACCCGATATTTTCATTGTTATCTCTCGCTTCTTTTTCATGAATAGAAATATTGCCTGTATACCCTTTATCAAGGCCAGATATCGTACGAAGAAGAGTACTTTTTCCACATCCGCTCGTTCCGAGTAAGCCGACAATTTCTCCACTATTAGCCGTAAAACTTACATCCGTAAAAGCAACATTTCCATTATCAAATTTTCTACTACTATTTTTGACTGATAAAAGCACGCCTTCACCCCCTATTGGTTCGTTAAACTATCTTGCCAATGTAACGCTTTCTTTTCCACGCCCTTTAACAATGCGTCCGATATTTTCCCAATTAAAGCAAATAAGATAATACTTGCAATGATAAGATCGGGAGAACTCATATTTTGACCAAATACTAATAAGTAGCCAAGACCACTACTTGCACCCATTAACTCGGCCGCAACGACAAACATCCAACCTAGACCTAATCCGCTTCTTAAACCAACTAAAAATGAAGGAAGTGATGCAGGCAAAATTATATTTTTAATTAATTGGTAAGTAGTAAATCCATATATTTTCCCCACTTCAATTAACTTACGATCTACCCCTTTAATCCCACTAACAATATTTAAATACACCGGAAAAAACACTCCAACGGCTATTAATGTAATTTTGGAAGTCTCTCCTATGCTCAACCATAAAATAAATAGTGGAACCCAGGCTAATGATGGGATGGAGCGAAATGCTTGAAGGATTGGGTCGAGCAATTGCTCCGCTAGTTTATAAAAGCCGACTATCGCTCCAAGCAAAATTGCAAATACCGCTCCAAGCAAAAAGCCCGCAAAAACTCTTGTTAACGTAATGCCAATATGTCCCCATAAACTCCCATCCTGAATCATTGACACTATCTTTTGAATAATTAAGGAAGGAGCTGGAAGTAAATGAGGAGGAAAAACTCCTACTCTACTCAATACCTCCCAAGCGATTACTAGTGAAATAGGAAGAACGCTACCAATAAAAACAGACTTAGAAGCTTGAAGAATTCGTTGAATAGGAAACCGTACTCTAAAAGTCGAACGAAGTGGCTTTACATAATTACTTCCTGATTGTTGTGCCATTATTCATCCTCCAATTTAATGACATTTGTAGCAAATGTGGATTGAATGAGTTCGGTCGCCAATTTTTCAACGTTAACGTTCGAGTCAATAATTCCACTAGTCTGTAAAACTTTTCCCGCTTCAATAAGAGCCTTCACTTGAACCTCACTAGGAATTGGATTAGAAAAATCATTTCTTGATAGTTGTAGTTTGGCAACCGCAGCGTCTAACTGGGCTTGCTCTGCTAGAATCTTAGCCGCTTCTTCTGGATTTTCGATTGTCCAAGCTCTCGCCTGTTCGTAAAGCTCAATTACTTTTTCCACATGTTCTGGATAGTTTTTGGCAAAATCCGTACGTACGTTTAGCGTTCCATACGTATTAAATTCTGTATTCCGATATATATAACTTGTTCCATTCTTCACTTCAAGTACTGCCATATGTGGATCTAACCCTGCCCAAGCACTTACTTGACCAGATACTAACGCAGACGCCCCGTCTCCATGCTGCAAATTGACGATCTCAACGTCTGTCGGCTTTAATCCAGCGTCAGCTAGTGAACGAAGTAAGAAAATATGTGGATCTGTTCCTAACGTTGCAGCAACCTTTTTCCCTTTTAAGTCAGAGACTGATGTTAGCTCGGTCTCACCTTGTGTAACGAGCGCCGTCCATTCTGGTTTCGAATAAATATAAACGGACTCAATCGGAGCATTGTTTGCTTTTGCAATAAGTGCAGCTGCACCCGCCGTTGAACCAAAATCAATACTATTACTATTTAAAAATTCTAGCGCTTTATTGCTACCAAGACTTTGAACCCACTCCACTTCAATGCCTTCATCTTTTAGGTCCTCTTCTAACCATCCAAATTCTTTTAAAACTAAACTCGTTGGTGAATAAAAAGCATAATCAAGCCTAATTTTCTCTAACTTCTTCTCTCCAGTTGCCGTTTGACCACAAGCGCTAAGTAAACCGATGGAAATACTCAGTATTATAGCTGGAAATATCCCATTCTTTCTTGTTTTCATTATTTAATCCCTCTTTCCTTATTTTTTTGGTCGGATGAAGAACTTGACTTTCCTTTTGTCACCTGGCTAACTAGTGTCAGTTTCTTTTCTTCCTATAACTTTCACCACCTTCTTTACTAACCTGCCTTACATAGCGACTTATTTAAACAATAAAAAACCCACTTCATAAGAAGAGGGTTTTAAATATCATCCATCTCTTCTTATCTGCCAGAGTAAATACTCTGCAGGAATTGGCACCGTGTTTTCTCTAAAAAAGAAAATCGGTTGCCGGGTTTCATAGGGCCAGTCCCTCCACCACTCTTGATAAGAAATACTTTATTCAATTAACGCGTTGTCGCTATGTTTAATTAAGTTAATACGAATATAACACAGCCAAATTTACCCTGTCAAACAATTAATAAAATATTTGAAATTTTCAAAGTTATGGACATAGGGACAGGTCCCTTGTCCACACATATATTGGAAATTTATTATTCTAGCATGATAATAACACTTATGCTAGAGCCAATCTTAATCCTCTGATTTCCCTATGAGAGCACCAATCTGACATTAATCGTCAGAAGTAGTTAGACCTATATGGTTCTTACTATATGTCATCTTAGAGAAAAAAATGCTATTTCACTATTTTTTGTAGGCAAAAAACTCCTTCTCCTTTATAGGAAAAAGAGCTTCGCGACATGGTGGACGTGGGATAATTGTAGGCATTTACGAAAGTCGTCTCCAACCTATTCCCCCGCCCATATTTTCCATTTTCTGTGTGGACGTGGGACCTGTCCCTCCGTCCACGGTGTCTGTCCCGTTGTCCACACATTATTTTTTACCTTTTTTTATTTATATATAATTCTCCTAATTGATAAATGTACTTTCTCATCTCTTGGTAGTCTGTAGATTGTCTCCATTCGCTTAAGCTTTTCTCGTCGTTTTCTAGTACAAATTGGATGACCTCTTGTAGAGTTTGAACGTATTGTTCCTTCCCTTTGCTTTCTTGCTGCATATCTTTTAAGAGTGATTCCCAGTCTGTGCTCGTTTCGTAAATATTTTCTTCTGGATAGTTTTTTGCTACTTCTAATGCTTTTGCAAACTGGTTATTGTCTAGTAGTTCTAGTGCAATCCAGTTACCTACGTACATATTGTAGTTATCCTTGTTCATTGCTTCCTGAAACACGCTTCTAGCTTCTTCATACTTTCCAAGTGTCATTAAAACCGTTCCGTGAATGGAAAGTTCAAAAGCATCTTCTTCGCCATTTGAAACAGCCTCGTACTTTTCGTACCATTTCATATATTCGCCCCAATTACCAACGCGATGATATTGGCGAACTACTTCAAAAATAATATGTGGATCTTTTGTTTTTTCCGCTAGTTCGATTAAATATTTACCTTCCTTTTTCACTTCCGCTAACCTATACAACATCCGTAAACTATGAAGGTCATCTGGGTTGCTCGCATAGCTTTTTTCATACGTTTCATATGCTTCTTCCCACTTCGAATCTAACAATAGCTCATCTGCTTCTGTTAGCTCTCGGTCCTGCAAGTAAAAGAACGGTAAGTTTCCGATCCTTTCTTCATCTAATCTGTAGCCGCTACTTCTAGTAATAAATTCCCCATCTTCTCTAAAGGCATCTACTGACCAGAGAATACGAATATTTGGATTCGATAAGGCAAGGATTGAACGCGGATCTGTTGGATGATCTGGATCTTCGTAATATGTTCCAATTGTTCGATTGTATAATTCTTCTGTTGAAATCGTAATCGTTTCCCCTTGAATATTCCCCTTTAACGAGCCGCTCATTATACTACCTTCGTCAAAGGAATATCCGATATTTAATTGGTAATAGTCAGCTCCCTCCACTCTATCCCAACGAAAAGTTATCTCGTCTGTTGTAATTTTCTCGTCGTTTATAGGTGACTGGACTTCAATTAACGGATTCAAGGTCATATCATAACTCGTATGCTCGCCGTTTTTTACGTGCACCCACGTTTCTTTCCGATTTCCGACTGCCCATCCATCAACTTGTTCTAGTTGTAACCCTAAAAACAGTTGATAGCGCCCTGGCATAACTTGTGGAAATTGATAGTTTCCATCACTATCTGTATATACTTGATAAAGTTCATCTTTGAACCGCATTCCGTACCCTGCATTATGTTCCGTTCTTAATATAACGACGGCACCCGCAACAGGGCTACCATCAGAGCGCGCTATTTTACCCGCAATAGAGCCAACAACGAGCTCTCCATTATCAAAACTTTTTTTAAGGGAAGCCTCTAATGTACGAAGCTCATCCCCAGGGTTATATGCTTCAAAACCATCCTCTATATCTTCTTCTAGTTCTGCTACCATTTCATCGGACTGACGAATTCGATCTGAAAGTTTCGATAATGCCACTTCATACTTTCCTTCGGCTATATATGCCTTCGCCTCTAATTTCGCTAGCTCTCCTAACATATAATTGTTAGTTTCTATTTTACCTTCTAACAACTTGATGAATTGCTCCACTTCATCAAGCGGGCGAAACGTCACATACCATTTAAGCTGCTCCAAATACACTTCATCGAGGTAATAGCTTTCACTCACTTTGTTTAGCGTATCATTTATTAGTTGCTCTGACTTCTCTTCATTTCCGACTCTAATATAGTATTCAATAACTAGTTTCGCAGCTTCCGTATAGTATCCATCAATCGGGGCTTCCTCTAAATAAAATTGTAAATAATGCATTCTTTCTTCCTCAGACAGCTTTTCGCCTTCGTAACCGTAGTTAACTTGGTACATATGTGGACCAACGAGCACATCATATCCTGTGTTAGAATATTCCATCACATAGTTTCGGATAAGCGCTAGTTTTGACCCTTTAAAAATTTCCGCTTCGTCCAGTAAATAAACGACCTGACTTTTCTCTACTGGTTTTCCGTTTCTAATTTTATAATCAGTAATTACGTATTCTATTTGAGGCTTAATGAAAATAAACAACAACGGCGTCACTGTCAGGAATACTACTATTGTTATTAACAGATGCTTTACCTTTAATTTAATCTTCATCAATTTTCAGCCTCCCTTCTAACTCGTCTTCCCAGTAATAGCTTCCAGCAATTTCAATCATTTTTCTCTCTGACACGTTACTATTTTTAACGATTCCGTAGCTCAGTGGAAGGGCGATTAGCATGATAGCAAGAGATACTGGAATGACGTTTATTTCTATTTCTTTATTTAAAAATAGGTCCATCTTCTCTCGAAAACTTTTTTTCTCTAATTTTAAAAGAACTTGATTTTGTCTAGTAAATGTCACATCGTTTAGCTCTTCATCAAGTTTCTTTTTCATCAACACTTTCTCTCTACCCATGTTCATAGCCTCCTTTTAATAAGTTTTCCTTTAATAGAACACGGCCTCTTTTCAACCTAGACTTCACCGTGTTTTCTTTCATTTTCAGCAACTCGGCAATTTCGTTCGTTTTCAATTCGTTATAATAAAATAGGACGATTATTTCTTTATACTTGTAGGATAAGTTTTGAATTTCTTTGTAAATCAGCTTGTTATCCATTACATTTAGTAGCTTTTGTTCCAGTTCGTCTGTTGGCGAACCTTTACTCATTAGTGGGGTAGAATCAAAAGTTAATAATACATTTTTAAAGCTCCATTTTCTCATATGTGACCTGGCCAGGTTCATAATAATGGAAGTGAGCCAGCTCTTTATTTTGTCATTATCATGCAGCTGATCGATTCTTTTATATGCTAGAACGTATGTATCTTGAACAAGTTCCTCCGATAATTGGCGGTCTTTAACTAACAAGTACGCGGTTCGTGTTAAATAATCTCCATACAATTGCATTAACTCCACTAATGCTGATTCCTCACCAGCTCGTAACCGATCCACAACATTCAACACGGCTCACCTCCTCTTTCTTTTTGATTCTACTATGTAGATGACGGCTAAAGGGGAAAAGTTGCATTTTTTTTTACATATTTTTATTACTCCGAAAATGATAGTTTAGGTCCTTTAATAAGGGATAGTTAAAATAATGTGAGAAGTTCCGTCTCCATAACAAACAAAAAAGCATGAAAACGTTTAGTTCTCATGCCTTAAGCATTCTAGTTATATACCATACGTATTCCCACCATTGACCGTAATGGTTTGACCTGTTATAAACTTTGATTGATTGGATGCTAAAAACAATACGGTTGAAGCAATGTCACTAGGCAGTCCCACTCTTCTTAATGGAACATTTTTAGCATATCCACTTGCATCTATTCCCTCATGCCGCTCGACTGGCACAAATCCTGGATTTAACATGTTAACAGTAATTCCAAACGGGCCTAACTCACTTGCCCATGAGCGAGTCATCCCAAGTTGAGCAGATTTTGCAGTAACATAAGATGAAAAATTAGGATTGCCTAACGTTATTACTTCACTACCTATATTAATAATACGCCCTTCTCCTTTTTCCTTCATTCCAGGTAATACTGCTTTAAGTAGAAACAAAGGTGCTTTGACAAAAAAGTTTAATTGGTCCAAATAATCTTCCCACGTGATTTCCTCTAATGATAACTCCGGTTGTGGTCCTGTAGCATTATTGACAAGGATGTCTATCGTTCCCCCAAGTTTTTCTTTCACCTCTACCACCAGTTGTTTCACAGCTTCTTCATTTGTTATGTCACTTTGAATAGCAATCGCCTTTCCACCTGCATCCATAATAATTTGAACAGTTTCTTCCGCTGCCGTAGTATTATGTGCATAGTTAACAATAACTGTTGCTCCTGCTTCTGCTAGTATAGTTGAAATACCTTTTCCTAAACCTCTTGAACCACCAGTAACTAAAGCAATCTTCCCCTGTAAAATCGTCATATAATAACTCCTTATTTCAATTCCACTGCAATTTTTTGTACTTTCCCTTTACGAATGGAAACAGCTAGCTCTCCAACCACCTTGCTATCTTCTACCTTTTTCTTCGTTCCATCTATTAGCTCGAGTTCCATTGATATCGGTGAAACACCATCTCCCCCGTACGTATTACCCTTGTTCTTGTTTACATATGTTACTTCGGTATGACCAAGAAACGTGAACGTTACTTCACCATTTTCATCAAATAACCAGTTTGGTAATGTTGGAGACAAGTGACAAACTAATTCACCGTTTTGAACAAAAAACGGCTTTTCTCCAACCATCATTACAAACCACATGTTCATGAACTCAATAGTGGATCCACTTAAACGCGAAACGAAGCCACGACCGTGTAGTGCTGGATTCGGATTAGCACTACTTGCGATGAAGGAGGAGTTTTCTAATGGACTCCTTCCATACACCGCTGGGTCTAAAAACGGAATAAGCGCGGTCTTCATATCTTCAAAAAATTCATCTATTAATCCAGCTTTCAACGTTGCTAATAAATACTTATATTCCATGTGTAAAAAAATCGATTCGTTTTCTAACCATCCTGGAGTAAACGACTTCGCTCGTCCAAGCTCTAAAGGCTCCTCCGCTATACTCATTGATGTTTTATACATTTGAAGCTTTTCATCATAAATGTTAGAAGCTTTAACGATATCGTACAGCTCTTTTGCCCTTGCCTGATCGTCTGTTGTTTTTAACTGTTTCACAACACCTTCTAAAAACGGAGTAACAGCAGTTGGCTTCCATTCCATTGAAGAAAGGTCAAACTCTTCTCCGATTTCTACTTTCGGCTCAAAGTAAAAATAAGTTGGAATAAGCGGGTCACGATATGACTCTACTCGTTTGATCCCTTGTTCTACACGTCCCAATAATTTTGTTACGTAATCTTTTACTTCATCTAGTGAGTAAACAACCTCTTCTCCACTAATTCCATGATATATTGCTTCACGATAGTTTTCTCTTAACGTAGAGATGCTGTTCCAGTAACGTTGCTCACTCTCCTCTGAATGACAATCAACTAACTGCACTTCTTCTATCGCTTGACGTAAAAATGTATCCACCTCTATTGGTAAAGAAATTTTTTCTGTTCCACTCACATTTACATGAAATAACAAATCTAACAACCTTTTTAACTCAAATAGTTCGGAAGTGCTTGCTCCTATCATTCCTGGTAGACCGTTTAAGGAATCATTCCATCCCGGCTTATCACCATCCATCTCAATACCAAGTCCGAACGGAGCCATCGTAGAAACCTTTACTAATCCTAAGATAAATAGTTTAGAGTATAAACTTGTATAATACGTTTCTCCGTCTCCGTACTGACCTTTAATCCATAACACTCCATCATTAGCACGCGCTTTTTCTAGCTTCCGTTTTATCTTTTCTACTGCATCGTACTGCCTTACCTTCCCATTTCGTTCAACATATTTCTCTTTCCTAGTCTTCACTCGTACAGGACTTTCGAAAAACTTATACTCTTTTTGCAAGAAAAACGGTTGTTCCTTATCAGGGTATATAGACAAATAACTGTCTATTAAATCAAGGTTATAAGTCCAGTGATCCATCCAATACCCTTCTCCAAATTCTGCTTGTTGCTCTTCCGATGATGCTAACAATACGTCCGTTAAAAATTGTTCAAACGACGTTGTCAACTCCAGTCCTTCTTCATCTACGAAATGCTTTAGTTCACCTGGTGTAAAGCTGTTTTTGAAAAAATGAGAAAGTAATTCTTTACTCGTTTCATCTTGTACATACGATTCGTGTGAAAATGCATCCATTAACTGAAAACGTACACCCTTTACAGACAATGGATTATAACCGTCCAATTGGATTAAATTCATAAATTGCTGAACGTTAAAATTCTCCACTTTAGGTTCAAAAAACACATCACAACGACGATTTTGGTTAATATCTCGATAGTTCCCGTTACCTTGTGAATAGTAGGTAGGACTAATGGAAAAGAAATTATAATCCCTTTCTAGGTCTCCATGCTTCCTAGAGAATAAGTAATATATTTTTTTCTGTTTTCCATTTTCAAATACATGAGGGAAGCCACCACGTAATCCATTATCCAGGAAGCTCTGTTGTGCATAGGCATCAAACAATGGCATTCCTGTCCGAGTCTTTATTTTATTCGTAATCGCATGAGTAATCGTTCTTGCTCGCTCTTTTTTTTCCTCTAGCATCGAGATCGATAGTATATCTTTTACAGAAGACTTTACAATTTCTTCATTTTTCGCATGACCAATTACAGTATAAAATTCAAAAGTTTCACGAGGAGCTAGTTTTACCGCTCCTGCTGAAAAACCCGCTGATACTTTATTCGTTGATTGTTGAGGCTGTTGTAAAAGTTCATGTACAGATTGCTGTAAAAACAAACGAGGTACTCGTAATGACGTATCTGTTCCGAATATAATATCTCTATCAACAATTGGTTTTATCATTTGATCACCATGTTGTTGGCTTCGAGAAAAACTAACATAAAAATTACCTTGATGAATTTCTCTAACCTCCGAAGAATCTTCAATGCTTCCTCTTAATCGATAAAAAGGAATTTTCTCATCTACATATACGACATCAAACCAACTTTTTATCGTATTACCTAACTCTTTATAAGCCCCATTCGGAACGCCACATGGGAATAGTGCAGGTAGTCCATCGAGTATCTCAATCTCTCTCTTTTTATCAGTAAGGTTCGTTACTGTTACGTGACGAACTAGTCCTGCAAAAGCTTCCTCTGGTAAAATAAAATATTCAACATTCAGCTTTAACCCTATGTCGGCGTGTACATATTCTAATTCGAGGACATTTTCAGAAATTGTCATCTTTTCATGAATAGAAGAACCGATGGATGATTGTGCAGAAAACGGCTCCAGAAATGTTACCTTTCCGTCTTCCTCTATCACCTTCAAAAATGTTCGGAAGCCTTGCTGTGGAACGTGCTGATATGATTTATCTGCCGGCATAAACTCCATCATCGCATGATTTTTATCACCGATTCCAAAACTAGCAATCCCTTGCCCTCTGTTCACATAAAAAACCCACATTGGAATTCCATTAACACCAGCAATCCCAGGTAAAAAACTAGAAAAAGGTGCTAACTCCTGATAATTTTCCATTTCAAACGTACCTTTACTAGTCAACTCGTACATCTTATCACCCTCTTTTTAAAATAAAAGCTATGTTAGACTCAATTTATTCCATTATGAAAAAGTTACGAAACCGCTTTCGTAAACAATGAAAAAATAAAAGTATCGTAGACCAATATATTTATATTGGTCTACAAGAATCTCTCTGAACAAGTGAGACCGGAATCTTCACGGACATAAACTGCTTCTTTTTATTATTCATTTGATCAATCAACATATTTGCTGCTGTTTTCCCAATCAACTTCGTATCTTGCCGAATGGTTGTTAGGGCGGGAGTAATATAACGAGCCATTTGTATATCATCAAAACCTATAATAGAAATATCTTCTGGAACGTTTAAACCATTCTCCTTAATCGCATCGATCGCTGCAATTGCCATCAAGTCCCCAGCTACATAAACAGCTGTCGGTCGATCCTTCTGTTTTATAAGCTTTTCCATCGCTTTTTTTCCACCATCATACGTAAAGTAACCGCCATCTACTACATATCCTTTAGGAACGGAAAGTCCGTGCTTTTCCATCGCCTGCGTAAATCCCTTCAGACGTTGAACACCAACGTACAATTCCTCGCTACCAGCAATATGTGCTATTTTTCTATGTCCTAATGAATACAAATAGCCGACTGCTAGTTCACTGCCATGGAGGTTATCGCTAAATACTACACTTACTCCCCTAGTATCTAAATCAATAACGACTGATGGAATATCCGATTCCATTAGTTTTTCTATATCTGGAGTATTCAACGTGGAACAAACGACAACTACCCCATCTACTCCTCGGTACATAAAATGATCTAAATATGGCTTTGACTCTTTTCCAATTTTACTGGAAGCGAAAAGAAGGTCATATCCTTCTTTCTCAGCGTTTTTCTTAAAGCTTTCAATCACTGCGTTAAAGAAAGGATGCTCCATGCCAATTCCGGAGTCCTCGACGAATACGACTCCAATCGTCCATGATTTTTTTGTTGATAATGTTCTGGCACTAGAACTTGGGAAGTATCCTAATTCTTCTACTGCTTGATTTATTATTTTTTTCGTTTTTTCTCCTACATCTGAACGATTATTTAACACTTTAGAAACAGTGCTGATCGAGTAGCCTGTCTTTTTCGCAATATCATATATCGTGGCCATTTTTTCTCCCCCTCTCTTCTACACGTATTGTCAAAACTTTATATAAAAATAGGTTATTAAATCCTATGTTAGAGGGCTTTATAAGCAAAAAAATTGCCACCCCCTGAATTCTGTAGATAATTGAGGTTACCACAACACCCAATTCCAGAAAAGGAAGTGACAATTTGTACCCTCAAATTATAACCTATTTATTAACTTTTATAAACTATCAAGAACAAATTATTCGAACTTTGCTTACTCTATTGATTGGAAAAAGCATGTTCGATAAACCAAAAGAAGCTCCTGTTAATCAGCCTTATCGAAAGCTTCAAATTGATGATTTACCTATCATTGAAAAACTAGAAAGGCTCGATTATCAGCTTTTATTAGCGGAACACCTTCAATCCAAAGGGAAACCGTTAAAACCAGTACAGCGACGAGCGAATTCTACGCCCGTACCGTCTACCTTATGTTGTCCTAAGTGTGGTGCTCCTTCTGCGTACTTGTACGCAAACAACGGAGGAAAAGGACAATATCAGTGTAAGGTGTGTGCGTGTGTTTTCAATAAAAAAAGTCGTTATCAGAAAGAGGCCATTCTTAAGTGTCCTCACTGCCTTAAAACGCTTGAAAAAATTAAAGAACGAAAAGATTTTCACGTGTTTAAGTGCAAAAATGATATGTGTACCTATTATCAAAAAAACTTGAGCGCCATGACCAAAAAAGAGAAAAAACAATTTAAAGAAGATCCACAATCGCTGAAAGTACGCTACATTTACCGGAAGTTCCACATCGACTATCAACCGTTATCCAAACAATCACCAAAGCAGCCAAAAGTCGATTTATCAAGATTGTATGTTTCACCGCATACACTTGGGCTCATCTTGACGTACCATGTCAATTACGGATTATCGGCCCGTAAAACGGCCGCGATCATGAAGGATATTCACGGTGTGTCTGTCTCCCATCAAAGTATCCTAAACTACGAAAACAGCGTCGCGTTATGGCTTAAGCCTTATATTGACTACTTTCCGTATGAGCTGTCGGATCAATTCTGTGGGGATGAAACGTACATCCGGGTCAACGGTCGTTGGCATTATCTGTTTTTCTTTTTTGATGCGGTCAAGAAAGTCATTCTTTCGTATCCAGTGTCGCCAAATCGCGACACCGCAACAGCGATACGAGCGATTGATGAAGTACTAGTGAAACTGAAAGAAATACCAGAAAACCTACAATTTGTAGTAGATGGTAACCCTATTTACTTGTTGGCACAGCATTTCTTCGCAGAAAACCACATATCGTTTGACGTAAAACAGGTCATCGGGCTAACAAATGAAGATGATGTCTCCAGAGAGTATCGACCTCTCAAGCAAATCATCGAGAGACTAAATCGCACGTTTAAAGGGAATTATCGATCGACGCACGGCTTTGGTTCTGAACAAGGATCTGTTTCTTTTGTGACATTGTTTGTGGCTTACTTTAACTTCTTACGTCCACATTCTTCACTCGAAGGTAAAGTGCCCGTAACAATTCCAGAATTAGAAAAGCTACCAACCATGCCAGCGAGGTGGACAGCCCTTATTGGATTAGCTCAAGACTGGATTCAACAACAGTCAGCCTAACTTTTGTTTAGCTGAGCCCTATTCAGCTATCGGCGAAGCGAACTCTTGACAAACCGAACTTGCCAATGGTTTAAAATGGAAAAAGTCAAGGGTTTATTTAGCATGCCTTCTTTTGTTCCCTTCGCCCTTGATTGACCTCTGAATAAACCATTGGTGTGTTTGTCAAGAGCGATAGCGTGGCATTTCCACCTAATAAATGGTAGGTAGTATGAACCCGTGCTAGTTTTTCATAGAACTTTTGACACTACCCTTCTACATAACGTAGTTGATAAGCTATACTGCATTATATTTTTTAAAAACGGAATAGTTGATACTCATAAGTACATATGCAAAAACACTAATACCGATTAAGATAAATAGTTTAGGAAAATTAATTGCGACTAAGAAATAAGCAACTAACCAAACTAACTGCATCATCGTATTAATTGGGCTAGCAAATACTAATCCAACTGCTACTTTCAAATACTGCAATGTTTTAAACTCAAAATGAGCCATCACAGAAAATAAATTTACAAACGTCATTATTACAATGGCTGAAACTCCAAAAATCAATAAATAAATGAAGAAATGTATAGATTCATCGTAAAAATATGAAACAAACGTGAAGTTTACATAAATAATATAAAATAATAGTAAGAAAATTGCACCATTAATATTAGAACGGAAAAACTCTTGTTTATAAAACTTAAAATAGTTTTTAAATAGAAATATGTCTTTTTCGCCTTTAATCCATTCTCTCACCACTCGAAATAGCGCTACGGTTGAAGGCATAAAACCAAAAACACCTAGTCCTAATAGAAAGAAACATACCCATAATATATTGAGTGCGATAAACTTATAAATGAACTCGGCAATTTGAACGATTAATTTCCCCAACTTTGCTTCACCTCGAAATGATAAGGTCAGCTAAAAAACTATATACTCGCTTTATAGCCAACCCTATTATATGGTAAATAGATTATTAACTCTTCTAATTTAAATGTTTCTGTTAACTATTGTATCCTTTGCCCATTACTTAACCGCACCTTCAGATAAGCTTTGGATAAACAAACGGTTGAATAGTAAGAATACGATTAATAAAGGCACTGTCGCCCAGAATGTTCCAGACATAATCATACCATAATCCAATAATCGCGCATCATTTAATGAACGTAACGCAACCTGTAACGTATGCATCGATGGATCTCTTAACACTACTAGCGGCCATAAGAAGTCGTTCCATACAGCCATGAATACGATAATTCCTAACGTCGCGAATGCTGGCAATATCATTGGCACTACAATATTCCAATAAATACGGAAGTTAGAACAGCCATCGATTTTTGCCGCTTCGATAATTTCATACGGTACACCATCTTTAATATATTGTCTCATCCAAAAGATACCGAAAGCGTTAATTAGACCTGGAATAATGATCGCTTTAAAATCATTCAACCAACCTAACGTCGTAATGATATAATACTGTGGAATTAGACCTAATTGTGGTGGTACCATCATTGTAACTAAAATCATCCCGAACAATATGCTTTTCCCTTTAAAATCAAGCTTCGCGAACGCGTACCCGGCCAGTGAGCTTAAAAATAGCGTCCCTAACGTTACGGTCGTTGCTACGAAGAAGGAGTTCCACATCGCTCCAAAGAAATCAATACTGTTTAATACTTTCTGAAAGTTTTCTACCAAATGTTTTCCCGGAGTAAACGGAGGTGGCACTTGGTTAATCTCTCTATTTAATCGAGTAGCCATTACGAACATATAGTAAAACGGAAAGAGGGAAACTAAAGAACCAACGATTAAACTCATATATACAAATATTTTTTTAGGTGAGAATTTCCCTTCTCCTACTTCTCTTTTCCCTGCCATTTTAGTCCCCCCTAGCTAACTTTTTTCGAACGTCCAAGTTGATTTGTAATTAGTAAGTTAATAGCTGTTAACGTAATAATGATCAAGAATAAAACAATTGCCGCTGCAGAAGCTGTTCCGAAGGAGTTATACACAAACGCGTCTCTCCAAAGGTATGCAACCATCGTAATACCTTCTTCACGTAAGCCTCTTCCTAAGAAAATTAATGGTTCCGTGAATAGCTGTAAACTTCCGATTGTCGCTGTAAACACGACAAACATTGTAATTGGCTTCAACATTGGTAATGTGATAAGGCGAATTTGCTGACCAACTGTTGCACCGTCAATTTTAGCTGCTTCATATAACTCTCTCGGAATACTTTGCATACCAGCTAAGAAGATGATTGTGTTATATCCTACCCATCTCCAAAATACCATGGTCGCAATGGCAATTTTAACTGGCCAATAATCCGCGTTCCAACGAATTGGCCCAAGGTCAAAGAAACTTAAAAAATAGTTAGCGAATCCGAAAGGTTGATTATTAAAAATAAGTCCAAATATTATAGCTACAGATACAATCGATGTAATATACGGTAAGAAAACTAACGTGCGGAACGTATTACGAAAGCGTAATAATGCCGAGTTTAGTGCAAAGGCAATTAATAATGCTGCTACGATTTGTGGAACGGTTCCCATAATTCCAATAAGGAACGTGTTCTTTATAGAAGAGAAAAACACAGGATCATTAAAAATAAATGAAAAGTTTTTAAACCCATTAAACTCCATCGCATTTAAGCCATCCCAGCGAAAGAAAGATAAATAGAAACTAAATATCATCGGGAACAACCCAAAGATAGCAAATAAGATGAAGAATGGAGAGATAAATAAATATGCTGATAAAGCAGTACGCTTTTTCTCAGTTAAACCTTTAGACTTTTTTGTCGTAGCCACCTTTAATCCCCCTAACGGAAATAAGATTTAAAATATTGAAAACCTCTTGTTGGTTTTCGAGAATGCCCTATATCTGTTCACAACACCTCAAGGGTTAAACGTGATAGGAGTCACTCTCGAAACAAGTTGTTAAATCCGAACCAACAAGATAATTTTTTAATAGGGTATGACAACAAGTTGCCACACCCTATGAACTATATTATCTGTCTAAAATACGTTGAATTCTATCAAGTGCTGCTTTCCACTCTTCATCACGATCGCTACCAGCAGAAACGTTATCAAGTGCTTGTTTCATTTCATCATCTACTGGGTAATATAATCTACCTTTGTAAACTGGCTCTACTTGTTGTGCAGCTTCAGAGAATACTTGTGCAGTTGCAATTCCGCCGAAGTATGCATCTTCATATTCCATAAACTCAGGCATATCATATACAGCCGGTGCAGATGGGAATAAACCGTATCCTAAGAATGCTTTTAATTGTTGTTCTGGAGCTGTTAACCAAGCAATAAATTTATAAGCTTCTTCTGCATGATCAGATTCAGCTGGAACTGCTAGATAAGATCCACCCCAGTTACCTGCTCCTTCTGGCATTGTTGTAATAGACCAAACACCTTCTTCAGGGGAGTTGTCTTTAATTACACCTTGCATCCATGCTGGAGCTAACATTGTTGCATACGTACCTTCACCCATACCTCCGAACCATTCTGGAGTCCATAATGGAATATCTCCAACTAGGCCTTGGTCAAATAAATCTGCTACATAGTTAAACGCGTCTTTAATTTGGTTGTGCTCATCCATAATTAACTCATCATCCGTATTGAAATACTGTTGAGTAGCTTGGTCACGCCTCGCGTTGAAAACAAGCTCTCCAGCGTCCGTCATCATTTTACCAGTTTTTTCTTTAATTTCTTTTGCTACGTTTTCGAAATCTTCCCAAGTAGTGATCAATTCTGATACAGCTTCTGGTGAAGAGTCAAAGCCTGCTTCTTCAAAAACATCTGTACGATAAAACATTACTGTTGGACCGATATCCGTTGGTAGTCCGAATAAGAAATCTCCAGCTGCATTTTCTCCATTTTGCCATACCCAATCAAGATAGTTCCCTGAGATGTCAGCTGCACCAAAGTCGAAAAGGTTTGCAAATGCGTGTTCCGCGTTACGATATCTCTCAATTTGTGCTTCTTCAATCATCGTAATATCTGGTGCACCTGAACCTGCAGAAATAGATGTAAATAGATTGTCATGTAAGTCGTTCATATCACTATTTTGAAGGTTGATTGAAACATGCGGATTATCTGCTACATATTCTTCAATTAATTTATCGTATCCAGTGTTACCGAACTCCCAAAATACTAGTTCCACATCACCGTTACCGATTTTTTCAGTAGACGTATCATCACCTGCGTTTGTACCACCATCATTATTATTACAAGCAGCTAATAAAGACACAGCTAAAACTGATGATGCTGCAAGTTTCCAAAACTTTTTCATATTGTTTTCCCCCCTGGAAAATTATTATAAAAAAACTATTATGACAAGAAATCTAATTACTGCTCTATTTCTTCACCTCCTTAAAAGACTAGGCTCTGTTATAGATAAGACTTAAAATTGTGTGAAAGATACTTCCTGTTGTAGTCTCACCTATATGGTAAGCGCTTACTATTAGTTGAAAAGCTTTATCGCATCTAAAGCGCTTTAGTAAAACTTATTATAATTCGAAGCGCCACAATTTTTCGTATGATGATTAGGCGCTCCGAGTTAACACACTAAAAACAGAATTTATACTTCAAAGAAGTTATTTGCTATCGTTTGTTTATACCAATAGAAGCTATCTTTTTTCGTACGTTCGAGTGTACGATAGTTTACGTGAACAATCCCGAAACGCATAGAATATCCTTCTGCCCATTCAAAGTTATCTAATAGAGACCAAGTTAAGTAACCTTTAATATTTACCCCATTCTCCATTGCACGATGTAAAGATACTAAATGCTGTCTCAAATACTCTGTACGTCTTTCGTCTTTCACTTGTCCATTTTCAGGCTCGTCGTTATAACAAGATCCATTCTCCGTGATATAAATTGGTACATCCCCATAAGTTTTACTAATATGTGTTAACACTTTATAAAAGCCTTCAGGGTAAATGTTCCAGCCGATATCCGTCTTTTGGTAGCCTGTGTCCACTCTTTCATGGTCGAACAAACCTTCATTTTCTTTATATCTTCCAACACTACCTGTGTAGTAATTAATGCCGATGAAATCAATTGGTTGGCTAATAGTCTCCATATCCCCATCTTGGATATTTAATGTAGCGCCCTTCGTGGCAAACCAATCAACCATAAATTGCGGATAGGACCCTTTAAATACTGGATCAAAGAACCAATCGATGAAGAATGCATTCGCTCTGTTACATGCATCAATATCTTCTTGTTTATCACTATATGGTTCATTCCACTCCACATTTGGAGCGTATCCAATCTTTCCTTCCATTCCTAATTCTCTAAAACGAATGACCGTTTTCCCATGCGCTACATGTAAATGGTGTGCTACATTCACCGCCAACTGAAGATCTTTGTTTCCAGGAGCATGAGCACCGATGAAGTTTGATAGAAACGATACACACCAAGGTTCGTTAAATGTAATCCAATACTTGATTTTCCCCTCAAACTCTTTGAACATTAAGTCCGCATACTCTACAAACGCATCAATTGTTTCGCGGTTATCCCAACCACCATTATCTTGTATCACCTGTGGTAGGTCCCAATGATATAGTGTACACATTGGCTCTATTCCCTTTTCTAGTAATCTATCTACTAGATTGTGGTAGTAATTCAATCCTTCTTGATTTACCTCCCCTGTGCCATTAGGGAAAATTCTTGGCCAAGCAACAGAGAAACGATAATAATCGACACCAAGGTCATCCATTATTTCTATGTCTTCGCCGTATTTATAATAGCTGCCACAAGCGACATCTCCATTATCACCATTTACCACTTTACCAGGCGTTTTAGAGAATGTATCCCAAATAGAAGGTCCTCTTCCACCTTCCTTAACAGCACCTTCAATTTGGTAAGAAGCAGTCGCAACTCCCCACTTCATATCTTTTGGAAATTGTATAATTGCCATGATGTAACCCCTTTCATAAGTAGATAAAAAAATATACTAAACCGCTTTCGTAATTTGGAAAAATTAAAAGGTTTACTAAACCGCTTTCGTAACTATCAAAAAAATATATTACTAGTTTACACAAGCATTCGTATTACCTTTTTATTATTATATACTCAGTTTCATTTTAAAATTGTATTACTTCAGTTTCAATATTACTGAAACCGCTTTCGTAAATTCATTATAAGTCCATTTTAATGTAAACGCAACTATTTTTTTAAAAATTATGAACTACATAAAAAAAGCCCTTCCTTAGAGAAAGGACTCCATTCATTTACAGCATCTTCGAGTAATTATTACAAAGGACGTGGTTTCTCTGTCCCATTAATTAATAGTTCATCCACATAAAAACCGTCAAAATTTTTCAAGATGGACGAAGGGACAGGTCCCTCGTCAACACAAAAATTGGAAATGTTCGAATTTAGGAGAGTTAGCAACCTTCTTTAAGTACAGTTTCCCTAGTCCCCCTCACTTTACGATTGGAATGAAGTAATCATAACTTTCCGCTGCGATATTTCGGTATCTTTCCAATTTATTATCCGCTGGTTCGAAGCCATAGCGAATGACAACTTGAATATAAGAAAAACATAGGAAAGCATCATCTGCTCGACAATTTTCTAACACTGCAAATAAAGAAGGTGGAATTCGTTCAAGTCGAATATTCTCACTGTCCACTGTAGAAAAGTTGGTGTCTACTTCAAAGCCAATTTCTCCGATTATTTTATTCGAAGTAATCGCTTCTGTTCTTACATAAACAAACTCTGAAACTACTTGTCCAGAAAACCGTTCTTTCGCTATACTAAAATATTGTTTGAATGGATGTGGTATTCGTTCTGCCTCGAACTTTTGCCAAACAAGATTTTTCCCTTTTTCCCACTTTGATAGTAGTAACGTGTGGGTGTTTTCTGCTTTTATCCCACCTACATATTTACGAGCCGCGATAATAGCTTCCATCCTTCTATCTAAGTCATTTTTCCACTGTTCGAGCATTGTCTTTTTTTCTAACTCATTTGCATCACAATATCGCTTTATGTCTTTTATCGCTATATCAGCTTGCCTTAACGAGTCTATCAGTTTAGCAAGATGAACTTGGTCCGGTGTGTACGCTCGATATCCATTTTCTAGTCTAGTAGACGGTTCTAACAACCCTTTTTTATCATAATATCGAAGCTTACTAGGAGGTAATCCTGTTCGAAGTGAAAATTCCTGTATAGTGAAATGCATATATACCTCCCCAGCCATTTTTAATTTGCAGTATAAGACCAAACATTAATACGATTATGATCCGGATCGTAAATATGGAAACCGCCCCAACCGTTTATTGGATCACCTGCAATTTCTGAAGGTTTAACACCATTCTTAATTAATTTATTATATTCCTTAAAGAAAACTTCTGGTCGAATATCGTAATACGTTCTTGCCTTATTGTCATTCGGTTTTTCTACTACTTCGTTTGTTTTTAGTAGCCAAATATTGTCCCAAAAACATTGATCCAATACGTTTCTGTCATATGCATCTTCTGTTCGTAGATGTGCATACCCCTTTTCCTCATCTACCTCCACAATGTCAAACCCTAGATGCTTTTTATACCACTCCGCTGATAGTTCCGGATTTGTTACATAAATAATAGTATTAACTGTTCCAAACCCTACAATGCCAGATGGTGGGTATTCTGTTTTATCTTCTCCTCTAGACTCCTCAGCAATGGTTAGTTTCGTATTTTCATAGGCAAAAATATCACAAAACCTTTGCCCATTCGGTAACGCTTTAATTTCGGTAAATTTCACATTTTTATCCTCTAAATACCGTAAAGTCTCGTCCAGATTGTACGTAGCAAATCCAAGCTTAACGTTTCCTTCCGCCTTCGCAGGATAAAAGTGGTCATACTCTCCTTCAAACGACTTAATAGTAACAACCCCAGATCGTGGTAATTTCATAAATGCTTTTCTTCCAACCCAGGAAGTTACTTTATCTAAACACTTCCACCCTAGCATCTCTTCATACCATTGAACTGCCTTGTCAAAGTTTTCAGGCTCCACCATTATAAATCCTCCATCCCAACGGTACATACAAACACCCCTTTAAAAATTATTTACAACTTAAGGATAAAGGTTAAACCTAGTTTAATGTCAATAATATATTTTCACTTTTTAGAAAAAAATAAAAAAAGCGCTTGAAATCATACAAGCGCTAACTACATATAAACTTATAATTCTAATCCTCTTCCATTTCTCTCACTAATTTTTCCGCAGCATTTTTATACAGCGTACTAATATGTGAAAGGGAAGCAATTAGCAAAGTGTTATGGATAAGCTTTGAGTCCTTCGTATCTTCCCCAATAACTTGTGATACTTCTTTCACTCGTTCTGAAACGTCTTCCTTAAAACGGTCGACGTTTTGGTCAACTATTCCTAAATAAGCAGAATAAAATTGTTCAAGATCAAACGCTTCTTCTACCGTTTTTTCATTTATTCCCTTTAATGTAGCCTTAATATCATTGATCGATAAAGTCCCTTTTAACTGATAGATTAAGCTCATAAGAATGATATGTTCTTTCGTATATTTTTTATTTTGTACAGAGAAAAAAAGTTTAGCTTTTGCGTAGTTATTGATCATCGTTTTTGTTAATGTTTTTTCTTTTCCATTTGAAAAAGAATGATCGAACAGTTGGATAACTTGATCCATATAAAGATCAATTGTCGGGATGTCTTCTAGTTTAATTTTATTGTCGAGCTTTAGTTCTTCCAAAAACGCTTGTATATTTTCCATTTGTTTTAACCTCTGCCATAAAAGTAGTTGTCACCATTTTATCATAAAAAAACAAAAGGTTAATAGTTGACGACGTGATATAGTATATATTATATTTACAAGTAGTTATTAAAACTACATACCATTATACAGAGGTGATAAAACTTGAATATCTATGTTAGAGAACCAATTAATACGTATACTCACTTAGTAGGTGCTGTTCTGTCGTTCATAGGATTACTTGCAATGGTCATTAAAGTAGCTAGTAATAACGGGTCGCCACTTCAACTTTTTACGGTCATTTTGTTCGGATTAAGTTTAATTTTTTTATATTCTGCTTCTACTATCTATCATCTTGTTCAAAGTAATGCGAAAGTCATTGCCAGTTTAAGGCGGATTGATCATTCGATGATTTTCATCCTAATTGCTGGAACGTACACACCCTTTTGTTTAATAAGTTTAAGTGGGACAACTGGATGGATCATGTTTACAATTATTGTTGGCCTAGCTATATGTGGTGTGTTATTTAAATTAGTTTGGTTTAACTGTCCAAGGTGGTTATCTACTAGCATTTATATAGCAATGGGATGGATTATTATAACGGTAGCAAGTCCTTTAGCTTCAGCCCTTGGTACAAAAGGAATGATTTTGTTAGTAACTGGCGGTCTTATTTATACAGTTGGAGGCATTATTTATGCGGTAAAACCAAGTTTCCTTTCCTTTAAAAATTGGGGCTTCCATGAAATTTTCCACCTATATATTTTGCTAGGCAGTTTCGCTCACTTTTTATGTGTTTATTTTTATGTTATTTAGTGACTTGACTTATAAAACAAGAATAGGATATAAAGGAAGAGTAAGGAAAAAACCTTTTCTAAAAAGGAGTAGAAGTTTATGTTATCGGTGGTTCTTGACTAATCCATAATTGGATAACTGGAAGAAGCAAAAATATAGCAAAGGCTATGTTTATTTCACTATGGCTTCTTTTGGAACGTTAAGAACACGCATCATACCTATCAAAAATAGACCATGGTGATGTATGTTTGCCTATGGTTTTTTTATATTTTAAAAACCTTGGCAAACTATTACATGCCCAAGGTTTATCTTTTGCCGTCATGAGCGCTTTGTTCATGGCGGCTTATTTATTTTCATAAGCCCTTGAACAATTCCTCATGAAAATTATTTATTATTAAAGGAGGATTTACCATTGAACCATCAAACAATGGAAGCACTAGGTTATTATCAAATACTAAATGAAATATCACAATTCGCACGAACGAACAGAGGAAAAGAAACGATTTCATTATTAAGGCCATCTCAAAATAAGAAGAAAATAGAGCACTCTTTACAAGAAATTAAAGAAGCGATGAACATCCTTTCTATTAGTGGTAGCGTCCCTATTCATTCATTAGACGATATCGGTCATTACGTGACCCAAGCTAAAAAAGGTATCGCCTTAAAAGTGGATCAACTCACGAGAATTGTTTCGTTTCTAGACCATTGTCAAAAGCTGAAGCAATTTATGAAAGATAAGGAATATGCAGGTCCTAATGTGAGTATATATGCCGCATCTATCGGAAATTTATCAACAATAGAAAATGAAATAAGTCGCTGTCTACGGAATGGGCAGGTCGACGATTATGCTTCGAGCGATCTTATTTATTTACGTAGACAACTAGCAAACCATTACGAAAAGTTAAAAGAAAAGGCGCAATCATTAGTAAAGAGTGGTAGAATTTCACCTTACTTGCAAGATACAACAGTCTCCGAACGAAACGGTCGCTACGTCCTAGCAGTAAAAAAAGAATATCGGAAGAAGATAGAAGGAACTGTGCTTGATACGTCCGCTTCAGGAGCTACCCTTTTCATGGAACCAATACAATTAAGTGCCATTCAGGAAGAAATAGAATTAGTAAAGCTTGCAGAAGAATCAGAAGTAGAGCGTATCCTATACGAACTTACACAACTTTTCATTGAACACGAGCAAGAGATCATCATTGCCGTTGAAACAATGCATCATTATGACGTGCTTTTCGCAAAAGCGAAGTACAGTCAGACGATAAGAGCAGAAATTCCTATCATCAATGAAGAGTTCCTCATACATTTAAAAGAAGCGCGCCATCCCATGCTTGGAAGCAATGCTGTCCCTCTTACGATTCCGTTTGGTGATAAAGAACGAGCTCTTGTCATTACCGGACCGAACACCGGCGGTAAAACGGTTACGTTAAAAACAGTAGGGCTCTTAACGCTAATGGCGCAGGCTGGCCTTCCGATTCCTGCAAAAAAGGAGAGCGAGATTGCCATTTTCCAACATATCTTTGTCGATATTGGCGATGGTCAAAGTATAGAACAAAACTTAAGTACGTTTAGCTCGCGCTTAGTGAACATTATTGATATTTTGCAAACAACGAACGATGCGTCTCTCGTCTTAATTGATGAACTCGGCTCCGGCACAGATCCACGGGAAGGAATGGCACTCGCAATCGTTATTTTAGAACAGCTATATGATAAAGGGGCAACTTTATTTGCCACTACGCACTATAGTGAAATGAAGAAGTTCGCTGATGAAAAAGAAGGCTTTTTAAACGGTTCGATGGAGTTTGATTTGAATACATTACAGCCTACTTATCGATTATTACTCGGCAAAAGTGGTCAGAGTCAAGCGTTTGACATTGCAGCCAAATTAGGAATGCATCCAACACTAATCGAACGTGCGCATGAAAAGGCATATCAACAATTTAAAGATTTTCATCAAAATGTAGACGATGAGAAACTGCAAACGCCGAACTATCAGAAGCAAATCATTGTAAATAAATATGCTCGAACGAATTTGAAGAAAAAACCTCAGGAGCAAGCATTACATTCCAAGGTTACGTTATATAATCAAGGCGATAACGTCATCCTACTTGCAACTAGTGAAACAGGGATCGTTTACAAAGGACCAAATGATCATGGCGATTACATCGTTCAAGTAAAAGGAGAAAAAAGAACGATTAATTACAAACGAATCGAATTAAAAATCGCAGCAAAAGAGCTTTATCCACCCGACTATGATTTTGACATCATTTTCAAAAGTAAAGAATACCGAAAAACGAAAAAAGACATGAACCGGAAATATGTAGAAGGCATCTCGTTAGAAGAGGAGAATTAGTTCTATAAACTCAAGAGAGGTTGGGACACAACTTTTTTTATAAAAGTTAAAAACGAACAAAAAATAGTAGAGTGCAAATAACCCGCTCCGGAAATTCTGCAATTGTTCGTTTTTTATCATGACCATTTTAGTTTTGTCCCAGCCTCCTCTTTGTAGAGCATGACTTTATTTTCTTTTAAAAATTTCGGTATTTTCAATTCGAATAGACTGCACTTCTCCACACTGTAAACAAAAAGTAAAAATTTTATTTGCACCACTGACAGATAATTTGCTTGGTTTTAACGGCATATAATCTGTCGCTTCTACAAATTCAGCATTACCACACTTAAGACATTTTTCGTTTTCCATAGAAAAACCCTCCCTTTTCATATCCCTGTCTAATAAATACGATTATTTTTTAAATATGTTTCATCAAGCATGAGCCATCTGTGTGGATAAATCCGATTCTTATTTAATTTTTTCAATAAAACGCATGTGGATAACCGCCATCAACTACATTTTTGGGGATAAAGCTGTGGGAAAACTAGCTTCTTATTGGATAAGTTTGAAAGGGATTACATATGGTTAATCTAGCGTTGTGGATAAAGTACTTTTTCTAGTAAAAAAAGCCCAGTATTAAGTACTTAAGTAGTTCAGTTTTGGAGTACAAAACTATAAATTGTAGTCCAAAATGGACTACTTTTTAATTTAAAATTGCACCACTATTTTCTTATAAAATGAGTATGTAATTGTATTATCATCTGTAAATTAAAAGATAATTGGGAAATTTGTGGTATTATATAGATATGAAATTTTTTCTTATTCCATTAAAGGGCAAAATGTAGAGAAGGTCTTTTAGCTGTATTAATAAAAAAAAGGAGAAGAGTAGAATGTATTTACTTTTGTTCACCATAATTTATTGTGTTGTAACACAGCTTATGAATATGGCTTATGGACCTGCTATGGGAATTTATTTAATAAGTTTAGGATTAGTCAAAGGATTTTTTAGTGAGGAATTAAAAGATGTATTTAATTTCAAAAAAACTAAATACTTGTACAAGGAAAATGGATTTAAAAAATCTTTAATTGATTTATTGTCTTTAATGTTAATTTTTGCTAATTCATATTCAATCGATTATGAGCCCTTCTCTCTTTTTGAATTTGTTTATATTTTTTTTATTATTGCAATTGTATACCGCTTTATATTTTGGGGAACTACGCGAACTATTTGTAAAATAATCTAACTTTATGGTGTGAAAGCCCATGTTCAAGTAAATGGTGTAATCGTCGTTTAATGTCATTTATCTTCTTCAAATAATTGGAGCGATTGTAGAAGAAGAACAATACAGCGAGTGACAGCTTGGATATAAGCCAAGTTCTTTTTTTATTGCCTATAAATCAATTTGGTAATAGTTAAAACACCGTATTTGTACTTTAATCTGCAATCGAATTTGCAAGCCTACAATATTTATTTCATCCTTGCAAATTAGTCTACATTTTTAGTCGCATTTCAAAGTGCATTTCCGTAGTAAACGTTGGTATCACAATAAAAAAAGAACATCAAATCATAGTGCAATTTGATGCTCATTTTATAATACATTTTTAGTTTTTGTACACCAAAACTGAACTACTTGTTAAGTACTGAGCATGTTATTTAATGGACTAATCAAATCGCTCTGAATCTACACCTTCCAACATATCCTCTAATTCTGTTAAAAAGTTTAGCTGTACTGGTGCAGGAATTTTGTCCATCCACTTTTTTATTTCTGGTAACTCTTCCAGTTCTTCTATCGTCGTCGGTTTTGAATCTAGAGTCATCCACCACTTTTTTAATTCCTCAATAAACTCATAAAAATAGCGCTCAAATCTTTCCGCCCATTCTGCCCCTTCATCACCAGAAGTCTTTTGCATCATGCCCCAAGCTTCCATCGTTGTTTCGAAGTGTTCATCAATCTTTTTCATAGCAACCTCCCCTTTATATTTGATTATATCTCATAGAATACACTTGATTAAAACAAAAAAATGCACTGTCCAATCACAGCGCATTTTTTCTCTACTTAGTTAATAGGAATAGGTTCGCTCAATACAGTACCGTCATTAGCATTGTACGCTACTAAGAAATAATGCCCTTCTCCTAATGAAACATATTCTGTATAGGATATTTCTCCACTCTCATTCGACCGATAAGATGTTCCACCTTCATGAACAATTCCATTAGCAGATTCAATTCTAAAGTTAACTTCTTCCGTGCTACTTTGAGATAAATCGAAGTAAATAGTAGTCGATATCGGTGTTGCTACAACCTTTTCAATGGTAACAATCTCTCCATTTTTTAATGTCATTTCTTTATCCATTTCATAAATTTTCTTTTCTGCAAGTAATTTCTGTTGAGATACTACTGTTTGAAATGTCCACGGTTCTTCTACAGCAGTAGTTGTATCCCATGTATCGTAACTAAGTTCGATTGTAACGTTTTCTGTTGCAATCGGTTGAGTAAACTTAATATCATTATAAATCGCAAACATTTCATTATTTATTTCGATGGATTGAGAACCAGTAGTAAATGTGTAGTCTTCCCCATTTATTTTTACCTTAGGCGTAATTACCGTTTGATAATCAAACTCTACATGTTCAGCTGGCTCAAACGTTGCACTTAAAAATAATTTTTGATCATCCATCATTACTTCATTTAACGTTAATTTACCTAAATCATTCTCTGTTGTTTCCCCAATAGCTGTTTTGTATGGAGAATAGTCTGGTGTATTTATTTCATTTATATATTCCTCAATTGGTTTACCTACAAATGGCATACTCGCAATCGTTCCTTTATCAAGTGTCAACGAGATGCTGAGTATTGTAGCAGCTACAAGCGCCATACTAACACCTAGCCATTTCCTCTTAGTTTTTCGTGGCGTAAGTTTTTGATTTACCCGCTTTAACAACCTTTTTTCTTCATGCTCTGATAGCGCCGTCTCTTCAAACTCACTCACATCTAGCTTTATATCGTTTAATTCTTTGAAAATAGACATTTGGGTTACACCTCACCTTTTAATAGTATTGTTTTTAACTTTTTCCTACCTCTCGATAACTTGTTATGTACCCACGATTCTTTTTTATAAAATTGTGTTGCAATTTCTCTAGAGGGTACACCATCTACATAATATTTCTTAAAAATTGCTCGCTCGTCTCACTTAATTCATTTAACAAATGGGAAATGTCGTACTGTATTTGCTCTTCAGATGGTTGTCGATATACCATTTCATTAAATTCAACATTACTCCTATACTTCATAGACCTTTCACCTTTTCTTACATAATCAAGTGCTCGGTACTTCGCAATCGCTGCGATCCATTGCTTAAATTCATTTTTAGACGCATCGTACGACTCAATATGATACCAAATAGATACGATTACATCCGATAAGCATTCTTCGATATCCTGTTGATTACCATGCAAATATTTACGGACAATCGCTTTAAGTAGACCACCGTACGAACTTATAAGAAAGGTTAACGCTTCTTCATTCTTTAACTTAATTTGTTGTACAACATTTTCAGCTGTTATTTTCAAACGTATCGCTCCTTCTTGCTATAACTCGGTACCTGCCTATTAATACGTATTTAATATTAAAATCCTATCAAATAAAAAAATAAACCGATAGAAAAATTTCTATCGGCTAACTTTTATTTTGGCAAATAATCTAATAACGCGGTTGCAATGGAGAAGTAAATGAGCAACCCCATAATATCATTTATCGTTGTAATAAAAGGACCTGATGCAACTGCAGGATCTATTTTAAGTTTATTTATGATTAATGGTACTGTTGCACCAACAATAGTTGAAAAACAAAGAGTAAAGAATAGTGAGACACCTACAATACCTGCTAATAATAATCCTCCCTCTGGATAAATGAACGGAACTAATATTAACAAAGTAATTGCGCAGATTAGTCCGAGCATAATTCCTGTCCCAAACTCACGTTTCAACATTTTTCCTATCGAAGTACGGTCGTTACCTAATGCAAGATTACGGACTACAACAGCAAGCGCTTGTGTTCCTGTATTCCCAGCGGAGTCCATAATTAAAGGAATAAAAACGGCTAACAGTATATATTCTTCCAACGTTTCTTCAAATCCACCAATTACTCCTGCCGTTATTAAGCCTAAAAACATTAACATAATAATCCACGGTGAACGTTTCTTTGCAGCAGAGAAAGCAGATACTTTTGTATCAAGGGAACCTCGTACTGCAGAGATTTCTCCAAAGTCTTCTTCCGTTTCTTCTTCTAGAACATCGATAATGTCATCAACAGTAACAATCCCAACTAGTTTTTCGGATTCTGTCACTGGCAATGCGAGGAAATCATACTTTTTAAAAATACGAGCAACTTCTTCCTGATCCGTATTTGTTTCTACATGTTTTACTCTCGAGAGCATCACTTCTTCAATTTGCTCATCTAATGGTGCAATAATCAAGTCCCTAAGAGAAACTACCCCAACTAGCTTTTGATTGCTATCTACAACATACAAGTAATAGATTGTTTCTGCATCTGGAGCTTCCTCTCGCAACTGTTCCAACACATGCTTAACTGTCTCTGTGGAGGAAATTGACACAAACTCTGTTGTCATAATGGCTCCAGCGGTTTGTTCTTCAAACTTTAACAATTGAATGACATCTTGGGCATCTTCTTTATCCATTTTGTTAAGATACAATTCTTTCGTTTTTTCCGGTAATGCTCCTAAGAAATCCGCCACATCGTCGTCATGCATATAATTTAGAACATCAATAGCATAGTTTTGTTGTAACTCACCAATATACATAGTCTGAGTTTCTAGGGAGAGCCCCTGAAATATTTCTGCAAATTCTTTTGGATTTACATATTTATAAAAAATACTACGTTGTTTCTTCGTTAATGTATTCAATACATCAATTTGATCAGTTGGATGCAACTCAAAAAACAGTTCCCTAAAAAGAGGCATATCCTGCTTTGTAATAGCATCAACTAACTGACTTGTATACTCTTCAAATGTTTGTTTATCTAACTTCACCATAACGAATCCCCCTAAATCGGAATCCATCATTACCAAACATAACAGGAGTGGAAATGGATATCCGTCATTACTTTGTTTTTATTATTTTGTAAAAAAATCATTTCTAACCAATACAAACTACAACTATCGGAATCCATTTCCTCACCTCCCAAAATAAAAAACACCCTCATCTACGGATGAAGGTGTTTTAAGCATAGACAAATAGACATGTTTAATCATATAGATTACACACATAGTATCTACAAAATTCCTCCATTCGTAGAGCTTTAGCACTGTGCGGCATAGGACTTTATCCAGCTACATTAAAAACCACCTTATGTCGATGGTTCCTGTTGACCCATTGGCGTCTTTGGACGTTTTTGGGCAGCAGCGTATCTCCAGCACAGGAGCCTCACCTAACGAGGATATATTATATTGTTACTTACTTCCTGTAAAAATCTACAGGAGTTTTACACATTTGTCAACAACCAACAAATAGATTTATGACATTGCAGCATTTATTCGATTTCTCAATTTTTCTTTCCAAACTTCTGCCATTTCCTCAACCTCTAGCATTCTTTTCATGCCTTCTACATCGCTAGGTCTATGAAAGTACAACTCATTCCCAAACAGAACGGACAATTGTTTAGGGTGCGATTCCAACAACGTGATAGACGAATCTTTTCGCACTTTCCCTTCTTGTAAAACTCGGCATAAGTATCCCGTATATCCCGTTTCGACCATTCGTTTTAGTAGGGGATCATTGTTGTTTCGTTTCGAAATGGTGCTACATGGAATTCTCCCTTGCGTTATTTGAATGACTGCTTCTCCAAGTTGAAAAACATCCCCAACATGAACATCCTTTTCGAGCATGTTCGTTACTGTTACGTTTTCACCAAAGGCGGAAGGTGGCAACTTTTGTCCAAATTCCTTTTCCCATAGTGAATAGTGCTCGTAAGGATATACACAAACAGCTCGATCTGGACCACCATGAAACTTTGTGTTAGCGACTCCGTCTCCAATGAATCCATCCTTCGTCAGCAGAGCATCCTCTACCGTTTCTTTACATATACCCGTTTCAATTTCTTTATTGTCCCCGTACTCCATTTTCTTCGGTTTTCCTATTGAAAAATATATAAGCTCTTTCATTTACTTAAGTACCTACCTTCTATGGTCTTCATAATATCAGTCTATATAGAGTATTCAACAAAAGTGGCTTATATCCTTTTTAGAGCTTCACTTGTAGTTTCTGTTTTAAAAATCGAAAAGGCAGGACTTTATTGTCCTACCTTCATTAATGCATTCCGTTCCATTCACCTTGGTTTTTCGATGCTTTTTCTTTTTTTGCTTTTTCTTTATGGGCACGATTTGCAGCTGCACTTCCAAATTCATGAGAAAATTCGGAATCTGTTTGGCTAGAGTCAAATCCTTGTTTGTTTTTTTGTTGTGGATCTGTTTTGCCATTTCGTTTTGCCATCTATTATCACTCCTTCTCCTATATTATGAGGTGGATAAAGAGAATTATTCTTTGTTATTATACGTTTTTAAGTTAGTCCGCTTCACTGCGCTACAAGGTGTTCGCTTTCCGCGGGGAGATGTCTAGCTCCGGCGGCTAGGTCCGGCTCAAACTTCACTTTTCCTCCGTACGATAAGTCATCATCGACTTAACTAAGTTCGCCGTGATTCCTTTATCTCCTGCGGAAAAGCTCCAGTTTGATTGGACCTGAGCGAGCCGCCTCCGCTTTTCGTGGAGCTGAGCCTCCTCGGGCTTAGCCCTGTGGGGTCTCAGCCTTCCCTCTTTTCCCGCAGGACAAGGAAGGCTTCGGCAGCGTTACATCGCACGAAGGAAAATGCGCTAGCATTTTTCGAGGAGTCTCACACCTTCCGCTACGTTCCACTCTCGGTTCTAAATCTTGGAAGGCAAAGCATTACTCTCGTTATAAAACGCACATACAATCTTTTTATGTGTTAAGACTACAACGTATGTACTACTTTGAAGGGTGGGTATACTATGCTTTCATTTCGGGGCGATGCACATAAAATTTATTTGCAACTGAAGAGGGCATCACAGAAAAACAAACCGTTTTCTACCATTAAAGACCTAAATGAAACGGAAGAAATTATTAACTTTTATCAACAGCTGAAGAGCACTACTTTAAAAACGATTAAATATCGAATGATAAAAGAAAAAAACGGGTCAGGCATTATCCCTATTTTTGTAACAGCCGTCCCATGGTTTTTCTTTCTATTCTCCAAGCAATTACAACAATTTCTTTTTAAAAATGGTAGTACGCTTTGGATTTACTTTGTACTATTTTACTTTATAACATTGACTACAAGTGTTATTTTACATTTTCGCGAAAAAGCGTGGGCTGCGTTTCATATTCAAATTATCGAAGACATTATAAAAGAAAGAGAAAACGTTAACTGCAATTGATTATAAAGCTACAGAGAATTATAATTTGGAGAGGACTATAAATAGGTAAAATAGGAAGTGTTACGATGAATCAAGAAGATATTTGGACTGGAAGTTATTATGACTTATCAATAGAGTTCCCACTAGAAACAAAGCCCCATCAGTTAAAGGATTCCCTATCGTCTGCAACGCAATTAAAGGAGTTTTCCCTTTCCATATTGGACGAACCTCTTTCTCCTGGAGAATTAGTTTATTTACAGGGTTCCTTAGGGGAATTTCCTTGTATGCTCTCGGTTATGGTAGTAGAAGGAGAAGCTACTTGGCTTGATTTTTCTATTCCGGTTCAATTATTTGAAAAAAGGTACGACGTGATTTACCCGCTAACAGTAGATAAAAATCGGTGGCTCATGGAAATTAATGAGTTATATATTGCTTTAGCACAAACAATTTATAACTCCCTCCCATTTCAATTAGCAATGATCGGTGAAGAAGTCGCAGGAATGACGACTTCCACGACAATTGATATAGCAACATCCAAAACAATGTCGACTATTCTACCGCCAAGTTTACAAGATAAACTTCAACTTGAAACGACAGGGGAAACACTTTCAAATAATTTAAGGTTTTACCTTCCAATAGAAGGGGAATAAAAGTTAATGATGAAAGGTTTCTTATGGAAAGCCCTTTTATATAGGAACAAAGGTACTATGTATAAGGGCTTAGCCTTTATTTTAACTAAAGTTCTAACCGGTCTAACAACCAATCTTGCAATTCATCCTTTTCATCATGACCCACTTTAATTGTCCCAAGCACAACACCTTTTCCGATTATTTGCAGCTCTGGTACAGCAACTTCTTTCGTAATATTAACGCTATACACAATTGTTTCGATATGACGAATTGGAATTCGATTTATATTAATAATCCCATCACTTAGTAAATATCCGTCATCCGTTAGTTCGATTTTATTTTTGTTCCAAGCATATTCTTTCTCTGTTACGATCTTCTTTTTTGTATTTTTCGAAGAACTGAAAAGACCCACCTTTTATTCACCCCATTATGTAAAAATTTCATCGTCCATTATTATATACGTAAAATTTTGTAAAAAGTTTCACATGTTAGTTAAAAAGTAGATAAAACTTTAGTAAGAAAGCTTTTTAAAAAGTTAGATCATAAAATAATTCTACAATACCTAGTGCTATCCTATTCCTACCGTTAGCCAATCAATCGTTTGTTTGATAATTGCTATTTGAGTATAAACAAAGGCCTGTTCTAGATTCGTATAAACGATGAACAGACCTTTTATTCCTATTAAGTTCCACAAAATGTTCGGTAGTTTTCATCTGGATTCTCCGGTAGTTTACAATACGTCCCTTGCTCTTCTTTATAAGCAAACGGATCGGAGAGAACATCCAACAATTTACCTAATACTGTTAAATCTCCACTTTCAGCCGCTTCTAACGCCTCTTCCACTCGATGGTTTCTTGGAATAATAGCTGGATTACTTTTCTTCATTAACTCATGGACATCCACTTTCGAATGGCCTTCTTTTTCTAATCTCGCTTGCCAATCTTTATACCATGACTGAAATTCTTCCTTTTGACCTAACTCTGAAACGTCTATTTTATCCAACGTTAAAGCACGGAAAGTGTTTGTAAAATCTGCACGATTCTTTTCCATCAATTCAAGCAAATTTTTGATAAGCGTTTCATCTTGTTCTTCCTCGTTAAAGAGGCCAAGTTTTGCCCGCATTCCTCGATGCCAATTACTTTCAAATAGCTTTGCAAATTGCGAAAGTGCCCCTTCTGCTAGCTTGACGGCTTCATCTTGATCTTCATGAAGCAACGGTACTAACGTCTCGGCAAAGCGTGCTAAATTCCATACTGCGATATACGGTTGATTTCCATATGCATACCGACCTTGTGTGTCAATTGAGCTAAATACTGTTGCAGGGTCGTACGTATCCATAAAAGCACATGGACCGTAATCAATTGTTTCACCTGAGATCGTCATGTTATCTGTGTTCATCACACCATGAATAAAGCCGACAAGCTGCCATTTTGCAATTAAATCCGCCTGTTTCTTAATGACCTCTTGAAGAAAACTTAAATACGGATTATTTTGTTCCTTTACATCTGGATAATGGCGATTTATCGTATAGTCTGCTAACGCTCGTAAATCTCCCTCATCTCCAAAGTTGATTGCATATTGGAAAGTACCAACACGAATATGACTTTCCGCCACTCGTGTTAAAATTGCACCAGGTAAGTAAGATTCACGTGCGACAGGCTCCCCAGTTGTGACAACCGCTAAACTCCGAGTAGTTGGGATTCCGAGAGCATGCATCGCTTCACTAATAATATATTCACGCAACATTGGTCCAAGTGCTGCTCGACCATCACCACCTCGTGAATACGGTGTTCGTCCAGGTCCCTTTAACTGAATGTCAAAGCGGTCTCCGTTTGGAGTAATGTGTTCACCTAGCAAAACCGCTCTCCCGTCACCTAACATGGTGAAATGACTGAATTGGTGTCCTGCATATGCTTGTGCGAGTGGCTCCGAACCTTCTGGTATTTTATTACCTGCAAATACTTCAATGCCTTCCTCACTTCTTAATCCTTCACCATTTAACCCTAAAAAGTTTGCTAAAGAGGAATTAAAAATCACTAACTCTGGCGCGGACACAGATTTAGGAATGTGAAGCTTGTAAAAAGATTGAGGGAGACGAACGTAACTGTTATCAAAGTTCCAACCTATTTTTGTCATTACAATCTCCTCATAAGGTCTGTCTTTTGCAATAGACCGATTTTTGACTTCCTACATAGTATTATACCCTTATCGGTTATGGTCGTATGTTTTTAAGTACTGTCATTTACTCGAAATAGAGCGAAACTTTTCCTTTTTAAACAAATGGTGAGGAACTGAACTTTTTTTCCTCACCGTAGTCTAATTATGTTTTTTATGCAAAAATGTAAAAGATAAAGCTAAACCTAATACATATAATAGTAGTGCTACATATGCTGGCAGAAGATGAATAAATGTCGTATATCCAATCGCAAAGTGCACGTAAATTCCTGCAATAAACGCTGGTAATCCCCCAATGAAATACGTCCACCAAACCCACTTGTTTCCTTGGTGATATCCCCAAAGGGACAGCATTAACACTAATAGTCCGACACTTAATAAAGCACTGCCAAAACCAGCTCGGTCATGTGCAAGTACGGGCAATAAATTCTCATTAAACGCATTCATCATTTCTGGCGTCATGCAAATGTAAGCTAAGTCTGTAGAAACGAAAATTGTTGAAACTCCAATAGAAGAAATAACGATACCACCAAGGACGAAGGCAAAACCTAATAAAACAAAGGCAAGTTGGCCGTAAATCGCCCGTTTCCATACAGCATCATTGTTCCGATTGGCCGATGCTGGGGTACCTGCTATATTTTTTGTTTTGACAAAACCATATATATAAACGGGCAACAACACTAACCAAAAAAGTAAATGCAACCAATCAAAATATCCGTAGCCGATAAATGCAAAAATACCAAGAAACCCGACAATTGCCGCTGCATCAATTGCTTGTTTAGCCCACTTTAGTCCTTTCTTTACGCCGAACTTTGCGAGCTGCATGTATAAAATACCACCTGAAATCATCGTCCCAGCAAGCGTCATCCGGTCATGAGCCATAAATAACATTATTCGCTCATTAAACGACGAGATGGACTGCCTACTCATCTCTAGGAAAAACTCATCGTACGGTAAAATTACCGTTGTCATACTAAAAGTGAGGGCAAGCAAGCCACCGATGACAATAAACAAACCAAACAACCAATATGCGAACCATCCTGATTGTGGTGGTGGTGTATATTGAATTCGATCTAGCAACGCTTCATTGATTCTTTTCGTTAAACCAGGACCACTAAATACATAACCATCTGAAACGATCACTAAATCTGCACCAGCATCTAAAATATTTAAAGCATGTTGGGGCTCACTTACTCCACCAACCGTTATGATTGTATGTTCGTAACCCTTTCCCCTAAGCTTCTTTACATTCTCGACTACATCCTCTTCAATGACAACACCGGAAAAACTATCTATTTTTGTTAACAATTCTACATTTATGCCATCAATGGCCAAATAAATCGGCTTTTTAGTTTTACTTAATAATGTCGGCTCCGCTATTTCTAAAATAAAGCCTTCTACATATTTTTCGAGCTTACTTATCATGTATTCCAGCTCTTCAAAGCTTCCAGATAAGCGAGCGAAAATCGGTTGTTTTTTTCTTAATGCACTTAGCTTTTTTATCGTTTCTTCTACACCAATCGATTCAGCCCTAGTCGGAAAAATAATTTCATTTTCTTTCCTATTAAAGATTGGATCTGTAAACTTATCTGTCTTCTCTACTGTAACTGGCCCTATCTCTAAAAAACCGAACCCTAAATTCGAAAAGGCTTTTGTTCCTGACAATAAAGGGTCTATCTTTCCAGACAGTCCAATCGGATTAACAAATTCCACCGTGTTTAGTTTTTTATGTAATAAAGGTGAACTTTCTTCTCTTCCTAAAAAATTGATTACATGTGAGCCCATACCAAATGGAAGAGATGCTATTACGTTCATCCCTCTGTGTATAAATTCTCGCGATAAAGTTGGAGGTAATGCAGATAGTATCGGTTTAAAAATTCCGTGATAGGACCAATCTGGCATAAAAAATCCCTCTCCATCTAGTTTTTCTTCATTGTAGCACGAAGTACGTAAGGAAAGGGCTGTTTTATTCTAGTCTCTTTTTATCGATTCGTAAGCAAATCCGTAATTATTTTTTGCTTCGATAAACTTATTATAAAAATCTAAAAAATGCTCATCTCTTTCAAATTCAACATAATTTCCGTCTTTAAAATAAAACTCAAATTTTTGTTTACCGTTCGTTTCCTTTGGAAGAGCAAGTAGCACTTTATCCACGTCTTCCCAATGATACTCATACTTGTGCTTCGTACTAGTTCCGCTCCACGCTACTCCGTTATCGCCTAAAATTTTATATTCGTTACTACCTAAATATATACATAACAACGTAACACATGCAGCAGATAAAGTGATGAACACTCCATATCGTTCATAAAAGTATCCCAAAAGAAGTGCTACACCGAGAACTCCCCAACCTATTGCGTAATAGAAATATACAGTATAAGGCACGTTTATGTACCAAACAGTACGGTCATCGTACATTATTCCATGAATAATAATTGGAATAAGGACGATTAGAATCGGTGCAAGCATAAAAAGAGCAAGCACACCAGCAATGTAAAAATGCTTCTTTTCGTAGTATTTAATCATCACCTCAACCCCCTTTACATAATTATACAATATTTTGTAAAATTAAGGAATAATGTATTCTGAATATTTAATCTTCTTAACACTCGAGGCAAAACATAAAACAATTTCTTCTGACGAGTGCATGATAGGAACCTATAATTCAAAGTCATATTATGAATAACTTCCTGTTCAATCTCATCCGAAAGTGCCCTTTTTGAAAATTTGTTAATACAATGAGAAAAGAATCATATATAGAAATAAATACAAACTGGAGTAGATGCAATTGGACAAACAAAATAATAAGTTTAGATGGATTGTATTTGCTTCTGTCCTATTCACTTATGCGCTTATGGCGAGCCAACGAACCGCACCAGGATTAATTACCGATCAAATCATGATTGATTTTAACATTACTGCCACAACGATTGGTTTATTAACAAGTATTCAATTTTTCGTTTACACTGGTTTGCAAATTCCGATGGGTATTTTAGTCGATCGGTACGGACCTAACTTTTTCCTTATAAACGGTGCCCTTCTAACAGGTTTAGGTACAATCATTTACAGTGTCGGTACACATGAATATGTTTTATTTATTGCTAGAGTACTAACCGGAACGGGAGACGCTACGATATGGGTTAGTATGGTACTTATTTTAGGGCAATGGTTTAATGCAAAAGAGTTTACACGATTAATCGGGGTAGCAGCGATGACCGGAAGTCTCGGTTTTCTTTTAGCAACGGTCCCTTTCTCCTTACTTATTACGTTACTAGGTTGGCGACTAGCGTTTTTTTCGTCAGGACTGCTGTTATGCATATGTGCCGTGCTGCTTTATTTTGTTCTTATAAAGAAACCGAAACATTCATTATTTAGAAAAAAAGAAATACAACAAGAGAAAACAATTGCCCTTCTTAAAAGAATATTTTCCAATCGGCAAGCATGGGCTTTATTTTGTTGCCACTTCGGAATAGTTGGAACGTACGTTGGATTTATTAGTTCGTGGGGGGTACCGTATGGCATGAGCATGTACGGAATGACTCGCGCAGATGCAAGTCAACTCATTATGATTGGATTAATTGGCGCACTAATTGGTGCACCTCTAGGTAGTTGGATTAGTAGTAAATTAGAAGCTATTAAAAGGCCATATATTGTCGTACACCTTATCCTCATTATAAGTTGGGCTATTTTTCTACTATTTAACGGAAGCCCGCCGTTTGTCCTATTAATTATTTTGTTTTTTATTATCGGCCTTGCATACGGAGCAAACGCCTTAACTTTTGCACTCGCTCGACAAACTTTTCCTATCGGAGAAGCCGGTATCGTATCAGGGTTTGCCAATACTGGTGGATTTCTTAGTGCTGTTTTACTACCTAGCATTTTCGGTAAAATTCTAGATTATTTTCAAGCAGTTTCGGGAAGCATCGTTAATGGGTATTACTACGGTTTTATTACTCCCGTTATATTCTCCTGCATTGGATTAATCGGTGTGCTTCTCGCAGTGGAAAAGCGCCATGAGGAAAGCATTGTAGAAAGTTAAAAGAAGCCTTTCAAACGTCGAAAGGCTTCTGCATTCTACTCTATACTTATTACTCTTTTTTCTTCATGAGATTTTTTAATTGCATCCATCATAGTTTGCACTTTTTGTCCTGCCTTTAAAGTAGGCAAGTGTGGATGAATATCTCCGTCTGACACCGCTTTATATAATTGATCAATTGAACGATAGAAGGCATTGTAATAGCCTGCCGCGACTGCGTTCATCCCCTCTGGAATGGAGAGCGCACTTTCTATTTCTACCTCCTCTAACGGACTATTTTCTAAACCGAGCAACACTTTATCATCTTGGGACATTTTTAATGTGCCTTCTGCTCCAAAAATTTCTAACGCCCAGCCATCTGCATGGCGAACTGCAATGTTAGAACCGATGTTAAATGTTCCACCACCAACAAAGTTGCCAAACGCTTGGAAAGCATCATCAGCTGTTCTTACTTCTTTTTCTCCATTTTCATCTACAAACTCGGGTACATGCGTAGTTAATTGACCAGAAACCGATTCTACTTTTTTATCCGTCCACCATAGTAACGAATCGATTAAATGAGAACCTACTGCCCCTAGCATTCCTCCTGCTTGGTCTTTTTGACTTAGCCAGCCTCTTTTACTTGTGGCGTACCGCTCATATCCGGCAATGTTTAATGAGAAATTAACATGGAGCACATTTCCAAGTTTACCGCTCGCTACTATTTCTTTTACCTTTTGTCGTGCCGGTAAGAATCGATACTCAAAATTTATGAACCCTAACTTTCCTGCATCTTCCTGAGCTTTAATCATCTCCCCGGCTTCCTGCACATTAAATGCCATCGGTTTTTCGCACAAGACGTGACATCCCTTTTCGTATGCTTTCAACACCATATTATGATGTAACAATGGTGCAGATGCTACCGCAACTAAGTCTAGCTCTTCCTTCTCGAGCATTTCCTCCCAATTAGCGTACACAAGGTTAACACCTGTTTCTTGTTTAATTTCTTCTAGCCTTCCTCTTCCAACACTTGCAATCGAAACAACTTCAAAACCTGGATGACTTTGCATAACTGGTGCATGTACTTTCGCACCAAAACCCGCTCCGATAATACCTACTTTTATTTTCATATAAGGCTCCTTTTATGTAAGAAAATTAAAATTTCGACTAACGAAATTTATCTACTAACTTATTCTACTCTTCATAAAAAAAACCTTCTACTTAGGAATAAAATATAGAGTTCTTTACGTACCTTCTACTTAAAATTCATTGTTATAGGTTTCTTCCAAATCATTAAAAGAAATCCCTTTAAACGTTTTTTCTTCTACTATTACCCATTCATTATTTATATTTTCTATAACCGTAACAACATTTTCACCGCTACTCTTTTTGTAAATAATAATCCCACTACTATCCTTCAAAAGTGCGATCGGTTCTACCATTCCATGCACAAGTCTTTGCTTTTTTTGATATTCGATTGAAAACTTAGTATCAAGAGCAGAAAGTTCAGCGATTAAATATTCCCCAAGCTCAATTTGTAATTGTTCTGCTACCTCTTCCACTATCTTATCTTCCATATACGTTCGCATATCCGGGATAATATGGACTAGATCTAAAATATCGTTTGTTAGAATTTTATTTTCCAATTCAGCGATGTCAATGTTCATAGATAGACGGTTTAATTCAACCAACTTTTTATTAGCTGAAAGGTAACCAGGGACAATAGTTATTTTATCGTCCTTCTTAATCGGAGCAAAAAAGACTGTTCCACTCCATATTTCTATTCCAGACTTACTATCTCTTTCTTTTTGTAGTTTCGTTTCTATTAATTCTAATTTCTTACCATTCTCTCCATAAATAGAAAAAGAAAGTTCCTCTTCCTTTCTAGCAAACGGTGTGTGAACATTCACAGTAATTTTAGTACCACTTGGTGTTAAAATCATTTCCTCCATGTGAAACTCATAGCCTTCATCCTCTATCGTACTATGGACGAGATAATATTCGTAATCATCATTTACGAAAACTGGTATCGTAAAATCCCAGTTACCCATTGTATTGAAAACCTTATTAAAAGAAACTTGAAGTGTAAAGCTATCAGGTAGTGTACTGCTAGTCTGAATTAGCCCTTTAAATTTATTGTCTTCTGCCGCACCTGTACTTTGAGAACTAAGGAGCGTCAATCCATTTATCGTTATATTATAGTTAAGAATCCCAACTTCTGCTCCTTCATCGTCTAGAGGGATTTCGTAACCTATTACAAGCCGTGATTGATCATAATAAACGTTAGTAATGGTGATAGGTATGTCCTTATCAACTATAGTCTGATTAACAGGAAAAACTAGCCCCTTTTCCAACGCTTCTTTTAGCCCAACATCCTCATGAACAAAAACGGAACCAATGATTGGAATATGTGTAAGCATGTTTGCCATAGCTGGTGAAATAAAACCCGATCCCATTATTGCTAGCAATAGTACGACAGCTATTGCAAAGCTATATATGTATCTCTTAGCCCTTTGGAATTTCGATTTCGCTTTCTCACCTTTTTTCATCGCTTCATTTATAGCAGTTGTTAATTTTTCTTCAGGAATATCGATTTGTTCGACTCTCTGTTGAAACTGTTTCTTTTCACTATTCATTCACGCAATCCTCCCTTAGTATTTTTCTAAGAACATGAAGAGCACGATGAAGACTCGACTTTACCGTACCTTCAGGACACTCTAAAATTTCTGCTATATCGCGATTCGGTAAGTCTTCGTAATATTTTAATATAATGATTGTTTTATATTTCTCATCTAACTGATCAATAGCATGAAACAGATCAAGCCTACTCTCAACAGCAACCTCTTTCGCCTCCATTGCTTCTATTATTTCCGCATGGATTGGAGTAACTTTTTTCTGTCGAGCTATAAAATCTAATGCACTATTAATGGCTATTTTTTTTAACCAAGCATAAAGATAGGATGGATTTTTTAACGTATGAATAGATACAAATGCCTTATAAACCGTTTCTTGTACAATCTCTACTGCGTCATTTTCATTTTTGACGTACAAATAAGCAAGTCGATATATTTTTGCTTTTTCTGCCTCCATAATCATTGCGAACGCTTTTTTATTCCCTTTTATCGCTTTCTTAACATCTCTTTCCGTAAACATGGCGCCCTCCTTTCCTATACAAGACAGAGTAGGGTTACATTTCGTTCCAACTTTTTTCATAAAAGATAGATATACTGCTAATTTTAAAGTTAAAATTACTTTTTGACCAAAATAACACGAAAAAAAAAGAGCACTTTCCTTTTTGCAGAAAAGTACTCTTTCTATTTACGATTATCCTCTATACTTTATCGCTAGTCCTTTTAAGAAATTTCTCGCATATTTGTCGCCACATTCTTTATAATTTTTATGGCCCTCTTTTCGTAAGAGAGCACCTACTTCACCTTTTGTAATTGTAACTCCAGCTTCCGCTATAATATCAATGATGTCTTCGCTAGTTAATACTAGAGCAATTTTCACTTTCTTTAAAAGCTGGTTATTCATATGTTCACGAGTTAATGGCGGAAACCCTGTTTGTCCTGGCTTTGGTCCTCGTTTAAACGTAATTAAGCCGTTAAGAAACTTCTCTAACGTTTCGTTAGTACAACGTTTAAAGTCTTCATCCTCATCTATATCTTCATAATCGTAGTCGTCCTTAGGCTTTGTTAACATCTTTTTCACTTCTTCCAATGTTACGTCAACGCCACCAAGTTTAAATATTTGTACCATATCCATATCTTTTATATCTAGTGCATATCTTAATCGAATCAAAATATCGTTATTTGTCATGCGTGTACCTCCATTTTTATTCCCTTATCTCATCCCAATAGCTTACCATTGTTAAACGTTGACATCAAACTGTGAATTGAGATTGTAAAAAAATAGAAAGAAGTCATTACAACTTCTTTCTTTTACCTACTCTTATTCCAATTCCAACAACGCAACTGCTTCACAGTGTACAGTATGCGGGAATAGATCCACCGGTTGGACAACTTTTAATTTGTAACCGAATGGTTCTAATTCTTTAATATCTGTCGCGAATGTATCTGGGTTACATGATACGTACACGATACGCTCCGGTTTAGAACGCCCGATTCTTCTCATTACTTTCCCACCCGCACCAGAGCGTGGAGGGTCTAGTAATAGTAATTCTGGATTACCGAAGCTCTCTAATACTTCGTCAATTCCTTTTCTAGCATCTTTTGCTAGGAAGTATGTGTTTGTAAGACCGTTATCCTTTGCATTACGCTTTGCAGATTCAATCGAACTTTCGACAATTTCAATACCAGCTAATTTGTCTACTCGACTTGCAAACGGTAAAGAAAACGTACCTACACCACAGAATAAATCAATCATTTTTTCTGTTTTCTTCGGTTTACCGATTTCTAATGCAATATCAACTAGTTTTTGTGCTTGTGTTGGATTCGTCTGGAAGAATGTATCGAACCATAAACGGAAACGATAACCTGCAATTTCATCGTAAATAAAATCTCTACCAGCTAATACATGCGTATTTTCTGACTGAGTACGATCTGCCCAATCTGTGTTTTCCATCCATAATAAGCTTTTTACTTGTGGGAAATTCGCTTCAATACGTTTTACTAAATCGTCTGTTGCAGCTTGCAATTCATCTTTCGGTCCTTTTGTCGCGAAAATAGCGAGCATCATTTCTCCCGTAATAAAAGATTGTCTCACCATTAAATGGCGAAGTAATCCTTCATGCTTATCTTTATTATATCCTTTTAAATTGTGGTCTTTAACCCAGTCTGCAACCGTCATTGCAGCCTCCACCATTTCTTTCCCTGCAATTAAGCATGTTTCTAATGAAATAACTTTTCTAAAGTTACCTTGCTCATGCAAGCCTAATGCACCAGCTGGCGAAAATGTAAACTCCATTTTGTTTCGGTAATGCCAAGGGTTGTCCATTCCGATTGCATCTAGAACAAGATCAGAGTCAAACCCTTGCCCCTCTACTGCCTTTTTCACATGTACAGTTTTTTGCTTCAACTGACCTTCATAATCCCAGTGTTGCCATACACAACCACCACATTTTTCAAAATGAGGACATTCTGGACCAATACGCTCAGGGTGTGTTTCTAGTATTTCTTCAGCTACTGCCCTTCTTCTTCTACGTTCTGGTTTGTCTACAAAAACACGCACTTTTTCACCTGGAAGTGTTTGCGGGATAGTAAGTTTTATTTTTCTTTTCGTACCGTGTTCCGTTTCTCGCCAAACTTGTGCTTTACCGGAACCTTTTTCATCTAATCCATTTATTTCAGCAACAAAAACTTTGCTTTCTATTTCTTTCATCTTATTTCCTCCTTGGTAATCATTCTATCTATTATTTAGTAACTTTAGTATCGTTACATGAATTTATATCGTTTATCACATAAAAGGAGAGGGTGTTTTCATCCCCCTCCAATTCCAAACGTAACAATAATGTCATTTAGCCAAAAGACAATCCCTAGAAGGTTAATTCTATCAAAAAATGGGGAATAGTTCACTCTAAATATATGGAAACGATGTTTGAACAAAATGACAAAAAATCAGCATAGAAATACCATTCTAAGAAGGCTTCATTCTTGACTATACCGTTTTTTGCCAATATGATGGAAATAAGCACACTTGCATAATAAAAGGGCGAAATAAATATTCTTGTACAGTCATAGATTCATATTATATGGCTAATAAATTTCGTCATAATAAATTAATGTGTGTTACATCCTCTATGTCTTTATTAGCAACTACATACTGACTGATAAGGCAACATCACCTTAGTTCTTTTCTCATTTAACAAAGATTCTTCTTAACTAGTCAAAACGTATAATACGCCATAGTAAATAACTAGTAGACTACAACAACACATTTTTTTATTTACTCCAAGAAAAACACCTAGAGAATACTACTTTATACATATCATTCGCTTTTTATTTTTGTATACCCTATACTAATTACAATAATAATTTATTAATAATTATTGTAATCTAGAATTCTTTTTAGTATAATTATAAAGTAATAATGATTATCATTATTGTTTTGTAAGTTTTATATAAAAATAAACTTATATTAGAGGAGGAACTATCCATGAAATCATTTGATTCTACTAACACGGGAAAATGCCCTTTTTATCACGGTGGAGCTACTAGTCCAGAAACTAGTGGTACAACAAACCGTCATTTTTGGCCAAATCAATTAAACTTAAATATTTTACATCAACACGATAAAAAATCTAACCCAATGGGAGAAGATTTTAATTACGCGCAAGAGTTCGCAAAACTAGACTATGAAGCTCTTAAACAAGATCTTCGCGAATTAATGACAGACAGCCAAGATTGGTGGCCAGCAGACTACGGTCATTACGGCCCAATGTTTATTCGTATGGCTTGGCACGCAGCTGGTACATACCGTATCGGTGACGGCCGTGGAGGCGGCGGAACTGGGAACCAACGTTTCGCTCCATTAAACAGTTGGGCTGACAATGCTAACATTGATAAAGCACGTCGTCTTTTATGGCCAATCAAGCAAAAATATGGAAACAAAATTTCTTGGGCTGACTTACTACTGTTAACTGGGAACGTTGCAATCGAATCTATGGGTGGTAAAACATTCGGTTTCGGTGGTGGACGTGCTGACATTTGGCATCCAGAAGAAGATATATATTGGGGTTCTGAAACAGAAATGTTAGCTGACGAGCGTCACTCAGATGATGGTGTACTTGAGAATCCGCTTGCTGCTGTGCAAATGGGTCTTATTTATGCAAACCCAGAAGGTCCAGACGGAAAACCAGATCCACTAAAAAGTGCGGATCAAATCCGTGAAACTTTTGCCCGTATGGGTATGAACGATGAAGAAACTGTTGCATTAATCGCTGGTGGACATACATTCGGTAAGGCACACGGTGCTGGGGATGCTGCTCATGTTGGTCCAGATCCTGAGGCTGCTCCTATTGAAGCACAAGGTTTAGGTTGGATCAGCTCATTTGGTAGCGGTAAAGGTGGAGATACTATCACTAGTGGTCTTGAAGGTTCTTGGACTGCTAATCCTACTACATGGGATAATGGTTTCTTTGATCAATTATTCGGTTATGAATGGTGGCTTACTAAGAGTCCTGCAGGAGCATGGCAATGGATGGCAGTAGATCAAGATGAGAAACATCTAGCACCTGATGCTGCTGACTCTAATAAAAAAGTTCCAACAATCATGTTCACTACTGATATGGCATTACGCTTTGATCCAGAATATGAAAAAATTTCTCGCCGTTTCCATGAAAACCCAGAGGAATTTGCAGATGCATTTGCTCGTGCATGGTTCAAACTTCTACACCGTGACATGGGGCCTCGTTCAAGATATTTAGGTCCAGAAGTTCCAACTGAAGATTTAATCTGGCAAGATCCAGTTCCAACTGTGGACTACGAATTATCTGATGAAGAAATTGCAAAAATTAAAGTATTAATTTTAGATTCTGGATTAACAATTGGTGAATTAGTAACAACTGCTTGGGCTTCTGCATACACATTCCGTGGTTCAGATAACCGTGGTGGTGCGAATGGCGCACGTATTCGTCTTGCTCCACAAAAAGAGTGGGAAGTTAACCAACCAGAACAATTAGCGAAAGTTTTAGCAGTATATGAAGAAATTCAAAATCATTTAGAGAAGAAAGTTAGTATTGCAGATCTTATAGTACTTGGTGGTTCTGCTGCAATCGAAAAAGCTGCACAAGATGCTGGCTTTGACGTAACAGTACCATTTGCTCCTGGACGTGGTGATGCAACTCAAGACCAAACAGATGTTGAAAACTTTGAAGTACTTGAGCCTGTTGCTGATGGTTTCCGTAACTATCAAAAACAACAATATAGAGTAGCTTCAGAAGAGCTTCTTGTTGACAAAGCTCAACTATTAGGTTTAACTGCACCAGAAATGACTGTACTTATCGGTGGTATGCGTGTATTAGGTACTAACTACGGTGGTACTTCTCATGGCGTATTTACAGACCGTGTTGGTACATTAACAAATGACTTCTTCGTAAACTTATTAGATATCGGTGTAGAATGGACGTCTGTAGACGGAAGCGTATATGAAGGTCGCGACCGCAACACAGGTGAAGTTGTTAAAACGGCAACTAGATTCGATCTTATTTTCGGTTCTAATTCTGTTCTTCGTGCGATTGCAGAAGTTTATGCGCAAGAAGATAACCAAGAAAAATTCGTTCGTGATTTCATCTCTGCATGGGTGAAAGTAATGAACGCTGACCGTTTTGATCTAAAAAAATAATATAAAATGAAAGGCACACTTCCCTTAGGGGAGTCGCGTGCCTTTTCTTTATTTGAATACTTTCTCTACTACTTTTTACGCGGTATAAGCATTTTCTTTTTTCCCTTTTCGTGCCCAAGCGATGATGATCGCTACAATAAAGGCAATTCCTATATACCCGACCGTGGAATATACCTTTCCAACAAGAGTCGTAAACCCTACGAAACTTGCAAAAAAGCCAACTAAACCAGTTAGAACAATTGCAGATTTGAATTTTTTGTGATTTGGCTTAATTAACCGGACGGTAAAGCTATAGAACATTCCTACTGCAGTGTTATACATTAAGCCTAGTAGCGCAATCGCCATTAATACGCCGACAAACGGATGAATTTGGCTAGCTAGTTCAAGTGTTGGCATTGCGACACCACCGACAACATCTACTTTTACTAACAACGCGATATGAATTAATATAATGAGTACACCTAACATTATTCCACCAAGTAAACCACCCATACCAGCAACTTTACGGTCTTTCTCCGTTCCCCCCATTACAATCAATAATGCTGCACCACATGCTATATTATAGGAAACATAAAGAATTGAGCCTACTATCCAGTTAGATGCTGCTGCAGTTTGTTCTTGTGCTAAAGCGTTCGACTCTTGTAGTGTTAAGTCCATTGTGAAAATAGAATAAATGACAATGGTAAAGACTATTATCATTAAGTACGGGGTCGCAACGGCAATGATATTAATAATCTTTTTGATGTTCAATAATAATGTAAGGATTGTAGCAGCAACCATTATAATGCTCCCAATCATAGGATGGATACCGAACATTTGCTCAAAAGTGGAGCCAGACGCCGCGAACATTACAACGGCTACGCCAAATAAGAAAAATGTAATGACGATGTCAAAAATAAAGCCGAAGTAACGTCCTCCGATATGATAAATTACATCTTTATGTGACTGAGTTTGGAGTTGGGAGCCAAGCTGTGCTAGCGTATAGCCTAAAAAAGCAAAAAGAATCGTTGCGATAATGCCTCCAACAGTCCCCCAAATACCAAAGCTAGTGAAATACTGCATTACCTCTTGTCCCGAAGCAAAACCTGCCCCAACAATGAGCCCAACGAAGGCACTGCCAATCTGAAAGCTTTTCTTCATCTGGAGTCCCCCTTTTAATTGTAATTTTTCTTAGCGATTGTAAAAGACTCCACTGCCTCCCGATCTACTTCATATCCAATACCTACTGTTTGAGGAACATCAATGTAACCGTTTGTTGCTACAACTTCTGGTAGTATAATGTCCTTTTCCCAATAGCGATTAGAACCAGCAGTATCTCCAGGTAAAATGAAGTTAGGTAAGGTTGTTAAGGCTACATTATGTGCACGTCCTATACCTGATTCCAACATGCCACCACACCATACCGGAACATTGTTCGCCGCACAGTAATCATGAATTTTCTTCGCTTCTGATAGTCCACCAACACGTCCAATTTTTATATTAATTATCCCTGTACTTCCGAGTTCTACTGCTTTCCGTGCATCCTCTAGAGAGTGAATACTTTCATCTAGACAAATCGGCGTTTTAAGCTGTTTTTGAAGTTGAGCGTGGTCAATTATGTCATCTGATGCTAGAGGCTGTTCTATCATCATTAAATCAAATGCGTCTAGTTGTTTTAAAAGCGCCGTATCCTCTAAACGATAAGCGGAATTTGCATCTGCCATAATCGCAGTGTCTGGGAATTTTTCACGTAATGTGCGCATTACTTCTATATCCCAGTCCGGCTTTATTTTTACTTTTATTCGCTTATACCCTTCCTTCACAAATCCGTCTACTAAAGCTACTAAGTCTTCAATTGATTTTTGTATCCCAATACTAATACCTACCTCAATTTTGTCTTTCTTTCCACCTAATGCAGCAGCGAGAGATTGGTTCGTTTGTTGTGCATAAATATCCCATACCGCACCTTCAATCGTAGACTTTGCCATATTATTTTTACGAATGGAGGAGAAAATTTCACTAACCTCATCTGGATGATTCAACTCTTTATTCAAGATGAGCGGAATTAGAAAGTCTTCGAGCATATGCCAATTCGTTTTTAACGTTTCCTCGTTATACCAAGGTGAATTAAATGCTACGGATTCTCCCCATCCAATTGTCCCTTCAACATCACGTGCCTCTAGTAATAAAAATTCTTTATTCGTAAATGTCCCAAAGCTTGTTGTAAAGGGATCTTTTAATTTCATTTGTAAATGACGAATAGTAATGTCGGTTATTTTCATTGTGCTTCTCCTCCAAGTTCTAACGATTCTTTTTTAACAAAAATGTATTCATTATAGGTCTCATTGATTTGTAAACGAACAACTGCATATCCTGCATGAAATAGCTTTTGAAAATGTGTACGTGTTTGCAATCTCCAGTCCAATGCAAGTTCTTTGCTTGCTGATTTTAAACCCTGAAAGTCCTTTGGTACTGCTAGGGAATAGGCTAAACGTGTTAACGGTTGTTCTTTACTAGCCACAAATACTGGTAAGTTTTCCTCATTAAATGTAACAGCGTTTAAAGCAGTGGCCCCCTCTGTATTTGGTATATGCCCTTCCACTACATGCGGACTAGTCAAATGCCAATGCAGTTCAAAGCGGTCAGATGGTAAACCTTTATTTAAGCTATCCTGCATTTCACCGTAGCAATTTTCCACATAAGTATCACAAATACCATTAAGTTTTGTTAAGTTTAAATATCCATTTCGCGTTTCAAGTGGATCGTAAGTCCACTTCATCATGTCATAGCCTTTTTCTATTGCTATTTCACGTTGTTTTCGTTTTAGATTTTCGCCAACGCCTTGTGAACGATACTTTTCAGCGATGCCAAGCATATGAGAGCATAAATAACTTTTGCCATTGCGGAACCCGGCAAACCCATAGCTAAAACCGATTAATTCATCTCCATCATAGGCACCTACCATAATTCCCCCGTTTTTTACTGCTGTTAACGTTTGGTGTGTCGGAACTACTTCTGTACCCCAAATGTTTCGTTCAAGCTCTTCTACTTGTTGCATTTCTTCGATTGTTTGAAGTTCTCGTAATTCAATCATTTTTTCCGCTTCTTTCTACATGTTGTAATGCTAACATTAGCGCTCTTGTCACTATTTCAGCACCCGTCGTTAGACGTTCTCGGTTGAAAGTCATTTTCGGATGGTGAAGACCTGGGGTAACTCCACAACCAAGCCCAAGCATCGTTGTTTGAAGCTCCGGTTTTGAATAAGTGTAGAAGTGGAAATCCTCGCCACCAGGAGTTACGACATCCTGTGCACAATTTTCTTCCCCTGCCACATCTATTATAGCTTGTTTCATCATGGCTTTTGCCTCACCATCGACTTGAGCAGCAGCAATATGTGATTCTACCTTATAATCAATTGATACTCCATACAACGTACTAACGGCAGCTACTACTTTTTCAAACCCTGTAGTTAATGCTTCCATCGTTTCGTTATTTTGAGCACGTGCATCAATACTAAACGTTGCATTACCTGGAATGATATTAGTTGAACTGCCACCTGCCGTAATTTGCGTCATTTTAATAGAAGCAGACTGAGTAGGACTAATCCATATGCGCTTCATACCGTCCACTAATGAAGCCGCTACCTCAATCGCATTCACTCCTTGTTCTGGTCGTGCTCCGTGTGCATCCACTCCGATAATTTTCCCTATGAAAAGTTTCGCAGCCCCATGGTATAACGCTGGTGCGTAATTGCCATCTTGTAATTCGACTAACGGACGTACATGTGTGCCGAATAAAAACTGTAATGAATCTATTATCCCTTCTTTTACAAATGCCATTGCTCCTTGTGCTTTTTCTTCAGCTGGTTGAAAAAGGATTCGAACGGCCCCAGGTAAGCTTGATTCCATCTCTTTTAGCATAAAAATAGTGCCAAGTGCCATCGTCATATGCCCATCATGTCCACAAGAATGATTAGCACGAAACTCTCCATCTACTTCTTGCCATAATGCATCAATATCAGTCCGAAACCCTACTTTCGGAGTTCCTTTTCCAATGTCTACATATAACCCTGTCATATTATCGAAAGTTTTTGGTTGCAAACCTTCCTCTTTAAGAATGTTGGCAATATATGAGGTAGTATTAACCTCGTTCCAGCTTGTTTCTGGATTATTATGAAGGTATTCAAAAATTGTTTGTAAACGATTCTGTATTGTTTGATTTGCCATCCTGTTCAACTCCATCTGTCTGCATAAAACTATTTATAAAACTATAACTTATACAAATTGATTTTTAAACAACATATTTATCAGTTAATAAAGTTTAAACTTTAATTTTTAAGTTAACACAAATTTAACAGAGAGACAACAAATATTCTGAAAAGTGAAAACTAGAAAAAACTTTGGAAAATCAACATCCCAAGTTTAGGTATATAGTCTTAAGGAAGAAATCTTCTACTGTAATTAGCCTCATACTCTAGTAAAAATTAAGTAAATTTTGTCAATCTACTATGTCCTTATTTATTTAAATGTAAAAGTTTGTCAAGATTCTGTAAATCGTCTCCCTAATTGAAAAAATTATGCTTAAATGTGTTTGTAACGAAGAAAGGGGGCTCTTTATGAGTAAGGTTGAGTTAAGAAACATCTCCAAATCTTATGATAAACAAAAAGATGTATTAAATGGCATCGATTTATGTATAGAAGAAGGTGAGTTTTTTGTACTAGTTGGCCCTTCTGGTTCTGGAAAAAGTACTTTGCTTCGCATGATTGCTGGGCTTGAAGACATTTCCGGAGGGATTTTAAAAATTAACGAAAAAATCGTAAATCATGTCGCTCCAAAAGAACGAGATTTATCGATGGTTTTTCAAAACTACGCACTGTACCCACACTTAACGGTTGAACAAAACATTTTATTTGGACTAAAGGCGAGAAAAGTAGACAAACAAGAACAACAAAAAAGGTTAAAAGAAACTGCTGAAATGCTCGGCCTTACAGAACTGTTAAAACGAAAGCCAAGAGAGCTTTCAGGCGGTCAAAGACAACGTGTTGCACTTGGACGCTCCGTTGTTAGTCATGCACCTCTTTGCTTGATGGACGAACCACTTTCTAATTTAGATGCGAAACTGCGTGCTAATATGCGTGTACAAATCCGAAGATTACAGAAACAGTTAGGCTTGACGATGATATATGTTACGCATGATCAAGTGGAAGCAATGACGATGGGTGACAGAATTATGGTTCTAAATGATGGAAAGATTCAACAAGTTGGCAAGCCTATCACACTATATAATGAACCTGAAAATTTATTTGTTGCCTCCTTTATTGGTTCGCCAAAAATGAACTTAGGAAAAGCTGTTTTTACAGAAGATAAAAAGCAGCTAGTTATAGAAAATGAACTTCACGTTCCCGTTGACTCTCTGACAGCAAAAGATTTGCCCCTGACAGAAAACTTAGTTATCGGCATTCGTGCTGAGCATTTGTTACCGGCACAAGGAGAGGAAAAACATTGTGTTCATTTAGAAGTGGTTAATGTCGAACAACTAGGCAATGAAACTTCCATTGCGTTTGACGTTGGGACGGAATTATGGACAGCTAAATGGCCTGGTCAATGGACGATTGAATTTGGCCAAAAAGTTCCTGTACTAATTTCACCACAATACATATTATTTTTCGATGGAGCAAGTGGGAAGTTACTTCATTCAGCTCAAGTTGGAAAAAGACAAGAGGTTGTAGCGATATGAGTAAGGTCAATCCTATAGCCGAAGGAAAAGAAGCAATAACCGTTCCATTTGAACAAGCTAACAAACAAAGACGGATAAATAGTTTTATAAAAGGTATTTTATTTTTACTCCCTTCCATTCTATTATTCGGTATTTTTCTGTTTTATCCATTGTTTAAGACCATCTATTTAAGTGCTTTTTTAACAGATGCGAAAGGTGCTACTACAGTTTTTGTAGGTTGGGAAAACTATCAATATATGTTTACAGACCCTATTTTTCTTAAAAGCATTAAAAATACGTTTCTCTTTGTACTATATACAGTTCCAGCTACTGTTTTAATTAGTCTCTTCTTGGCAATAATCTCGAACGAAAAATTAAAAGGTATTGGTTTTTTCCGGACTATTTTTACTTCCACAATGGGAGTGTCCGTTGCCGCTGCTTCTGTATTTTGGTTATACCTGTTCCACCCTTCGATTGGCTTTTTAAATCAACTATTAAAAGTGTTTGGAGCTGATTCCATCGGTTGGCTTACAGATCCGAAATGGGCGTTAACCGCGATTGCCATTACAACGATTTGGATGAATATCGGGTTCACATTTTTAATTCTTTTAGGCGGCCTACAATCTATTGACTCTTCATTGTATGAGAGTGCTGATATTGAAGGTTCGAGTTACTTTTACAAACTGAGAAGAATTACCGTACCGATGCTATCACCGACCTTGTTTTTTGTTATTACTGTTTCGATTATTAATGCGTTCCAAACGTTTGGTCAGATTGATATTTTAACCCAAGGTGGACCAGCAAATGAAACGATTTTAATTGTATATTCCATTTATCGTGAGGCTTTCACTAACTATCAGTTCGGAACCGCCAGTGCCCAAGCAGTTGTGTTATTCGTCTTTATTTTAATAATGACAGCAATACAGTTTAAATTGGGCGAGAGGAGAGTGCATTATCAATGATGATGTCCATTACTAAAAAGGCCATTTTTTATGTATTGCTAATCTTTTCCGCCTTTCTTATAGCAGGCCCAGCGGTTATGGCAATTGGAATGAGCTTTATGACGAACCAAGATATTTTAACTGGAAGTCTACCATCAACATTAACGTTTGATAATTACTCGAAAGCCTTTAGCCAATTTCCATTAGTCCAATATTTATTTAATAGTTTTGTCGTTTCTATCGTCATTACGCTAGGACAACTACTTTTAGCAAGCCTAGCCGCTTATGCTTTTGTTTTTCTAGAATTCAAAGGTAGAGACCTCTTATTCTACCTATTTATCGCTACGATGATGGTACCATTTGAAGCGTCAGTTATTCCAAATTTTCATATTATCCGTGATTTAGGTTGGATTGATACGTATCCTGGTCTAGCTGTTCCATTTTTCGCAACAGCTTTTGGAACCTTTTTATTACGACAAAACTTCAAGCAAATTCCTAAAGAGTTAAAGGAAGCTAGCCAAATTGCCGGTATTGGAGATTTTAAGTTTTATCTTACGGTCGTCCTTCCTGTTTCGAGGACAAGTTTAATCACCTTAGGCATATACGGCTTTTTAACATCTTGGAACATGTACTTATGGCCACTTTTAGCTACAACAAACGATACGGTAAGAACGGTACAAATTGGCTTAAAACAATTGCAAACTCAAGAACAGTTAAATGAATGGGGTGTGATTATGGCAGGTGCTGTCATTGTAATTATCCCTACATTAATCTTACTTTTCTTCGGTCAAAAGAAATTACAATCAGGCTTAACAGAAGGAGCTATTAAATAAGTTCCTTCGTAGCTATACTATTAAACTTTAAAAAAAGGTGGAGAGAAAATGAAAAAAATCATGATGGTTCTAGCTTTAGGTATTGTACTATTATTAGCAGCTTGTTCGGGCGGAGATTCTACGTCTAGTAATAGCACTAATAACAACAACTCTAATTCAAACAGTGGGACAAGCAACTCAAGCACAGACAATAATAATGATAGTGAAAACGAAGAAAAGCAAACTGTGACATTTTGGCATTCGATGGGTGGAGGATTGCAAGAAGCATTAGATAGCCTTGTTGATGAATTTAATGAATCTCAAGACAAAATTCAAGTAAACGCAGAATATCAAGGTTCCTATGACGAATCTTTAACAAAGTTTAATGCGGTAGCAGGAACAAATAGCGCTCCAACAATAATTCAAACGTTTGAAATTGGGACTATGTCGATGATTAACAGTGGGAATATCGTTCCGATACAAGACCTTATTGATGCAGACGGTTATGAGATGAGTGGATTAGAGGAGAATATCATCAATTATTACTCATTAGATGGAAAATTTTACTCGATGCCTTTCAACTCCTCTACGCCAGTAATGTATTACAATAAAGACGCTTTTGAAGCTGCTGGTTTAGATCCCGAAACACCACCAGCAACTTACGAAGCAATCGAAGAAGCGAGTAAAAAAATCGTTGAAGCAAATGATGGCATAAAAGGTTTTGCCCTTCAAGCATATGGCTGGTTGTGGGAACAACTATTAGCAAATCAAGGTGCTCTTCTTTTAAATAATGATAACGGTAGATCAGACACTCCAACTGAAATTGGTTGGACAGAAGAGGAAGGTAAGTCTATTCTTGAATGGGTAAAACGCATGGTAGAAGATGAGACCTTTGCTAATTATGGAACGAATGGCGATAACATGGTTGCAGGATTTTTAGCTGGTGATGTTGCTATGTTTTTACAATCTTCTGCAAGTGCTAGAAATGTAATTGACAATGCACCATTTGAAGTAGGTATTGCATTCCTTCCACATCCAGAAAACAAAGAGCGTGCAGGTGTTGTTATTGGTGGAGCTAGTCTTTGGTTAATTGATGAAAAACCAGAAGAAGAAACAAAAGCTGCGTGGGAATTCATGAAGTTTTTACAAACTCCAGAAGTTCAAGCTAAATGGCACGTTGGAACAGGTTACTTCGCCATTAATCCAGATGCTTATAATGAAGAAGTAGTGAAAGATGCATGGGCAGAAAAGCCACAATTAAGTGTTACGGTCGAACAATTACAAGCAACTAAATCATCGTTTGCAACACAAGGAGCGTTAATGGATATGCTTCCTCAAGGCCGTAAAGTAATGGAGTCTGCGCTTGAAACAATTTATAATGGCGGGGATATTGATGCTACCTATACAGACGCGGTAGCACAATTCAATCGAGCAATTGAGCAAGCAAACAGAGCTCGCGGAAATTAAACATGTGGAAAAGGATCTTACGTCCGATAGTTTATCTTTCTTAAATATATAGATAAAAAGAGCCCGTTTTCTCTGGGCTCTTTCTCTCATATCTGATTAGTAGTCGCTTTTAAGGAAGGCATAGAAGTCAGTATGTTTCTCTTCGTTACAACTTGCTCTTAAATGCGTTTATTTTTACCTTAATGCTTTCTCTAACATTGGCTTAACTTCAGTTGCTAACAATTCTATATTTTCTTTTACTCTTTCAAACGGAATTCCACCAATATCAACTTGGGCTAGAAAACGTGTATGTCCATATAGTTCATGTTGACGAACAATTTTCTCCACCACTTGTTCAGGGCTTCCGACAAACAATGCTGTTTGTGGGCTAGCAGCATACTCAAAGTCATCTCTTGACATTTTAGTTCCCATTCCACGTTGACGATTCACATAGTTCCAATAATTAGAGTAATACGGATAAAACTCATCCTTTGCCTTTTCAGTTGTTTGCGCTAGGAATGTGTGACCTGTTACACCAACATTTAATTGCTCCGACGTATGTCCAGCCTCCAATCCTGCTTGGCGATATATATCAACGAGTGGCTTAAACCGCAGCGGATCTCCACCTAATATCGCTAAGGCCATACCGAGTCCCAACCTACCAGCACGAGCAGCACTTTCAGGTGTCCCGCCAACTCCAAGCCAAATTGGTAACTGCTTTTGTACTGCCCGAGGCGAGATTTCCGCATCTCTTAACGCTGAACGAAACTTTCCATTCCAAGATACTTTTTTCTTTTCATTTAATTTTAGTAGTAAATCCAAGTGCTCACTAAAAAGCTCATTATAATCGTTCGTGTTGTACCCAAAAAGCGGGAAAGATTCAATAAATGCACCACGACCAGCTAAAATTTCGGCACGGCCATCGGAAATTATATCTAAAGTGGCGAAATCCTCGTACAGCCTAACTGGATCAAGTGTACTTAATACACTTGTAGCACTCGTTAATTTAATACGGTTTGTTGCATATGCAATCGCAGATAAAACTACTGCGGGAGAAGAGACAACATAATCCAATCGGTGATGTTCCCCTACTCCGAAAACATCAAGGCCCATTTCATCTGCAAGTTTAGCTGCCTCTATTATTTCGCCCATTCTTTGTTTAGCACTTATTGTATTACCTGTATGAGGGTTTGGTCCTAAATCTGCGAGTGTGTATATTCCTACTTCAAATCCATTTTGTTTTATTATAGACAACTGTTTCTCCCCCCTTACTAAACAGCTAACTCAATACGATTTCCAGATGGATCGTAAGTAAAAAGTCTACCTTGTTCTTCTAGTACTGTTACTCCAATACTTTGTAGCTTAGCTACTGTTTCCTTTCTAGCTTCTTCATGCGGCAAAACAATGGTATATGATTCCATACCGACACTATTTTCTGGCGGCTTAGGTGCCCCTACTCCATTCCATGTATTTACACCAATATGATGATGATATTTACCAGTTGAAAGGAATAACGCTTGACTACCAAAACGATTCACCACATCAAATCCAAGACCCATCACATAAAATTCTTCTGTTTTCTTTAGTTCTGCTACGTGTAAGTGAATATGTCCCATTAACGTACGTTCGGGCAACCCTTGCCATGATTGGCCCAGCACTCTATTTTCTAATAATCTCTCAAAATCTAGCGGATCTACTGCCATTGCTACTTCTTCACCATTCCAGTTCCATTCTGAAGGTTCTCTGTCTATATAAATTTCGATTTCATTTCCATCCGGATCATGTAAATATAACGCTTCGCTTACAAGATGATCTGATGAACCGAAACGAACACCTTTTTCTGATAAATGAACAACGATATCGGCTAAATCTTTTTTCTCAGGCAATAGTAGGGCAAAATGATATAACCCTGTAGTTCTTCCCTGTTTTGGAATGACATGTTCAGGTTGTTCCAATGATAAAATATTTGTTCTACCATCTGTAGTAAGTTTTGCTGTTGTCGAAGTTTGTTCTAATATTTGAAACCCAATTATTTCTTGATAAAACTGTAAAGACCTTACTAAATTTTGTACTTTTATGTTGACATGACTAACAAATGTTGTTGGTTTACGATGGAAGTTCATTTTTCACTCCTCCTACCCTTTATTAAAATTGTTTTCTAAATAATTAATAAAAAGAACGTATACAGTCCTAAAATAACTTTCCCTAATTACATTCATGATATGTTTATAATTAAGTTACTTTATGTAACTTAGTTTATAATTTAAACTAAATATTGTCAAGTTACTAGTTTTCATTTTACAATTTAATTAACTTTTGTGTTATTCTATGTATTAAAGAGGTGAATGGAAATGACACAGCCAACAATCTGTCCAAAGTTTGAAAAAGCCATCTCCTTACTAAGTCAAAGATGGACAGCTTTAGTAGTTTATCAATTATTACACGGTAAACAACGCTTTAGTGAAATTCAATCATCTATTGGCATAAGCGGAAAAGTACTATCAGATCGCTTAAAGGAGTTAGAAAAGCAAGATATAGTGAAACGAGAAGTGATTCCTGTGACACCAGTTATTATAGAATACTCTTTAACCGAAAAAGGACTTTCAATGGAACCAATTTTGAGTTCTATCGAAAATTGGTCTCAAGACTGGATGAAATAAGACCGAATAACGTTAATTTATAGAAAAAAGAAGCTGTTTTCCATAATCGATTGATTGGCGGGAAAGCCCTTCCCCCTTTTACTTTTTTAAGTCAGATATTGAGGTGAAACAATGGCACAAAATGAATTATCCACATTAAAAAGAGGGCTTCTCGTATTAGAACTAGTAAAAAAACATGAGGGAATTACTTTAGCAGGAGTGATGAAAGAACTTCACCTAAGTAAGTCTACCGCCTTTCGGTTTTTAACAACGTTAGAAGAAATGAAGTATATTTATAAAATTCAAACGCAATATTTTTTCAATCCTAAAATGTTTAGTGGAGAAGCAGGGGACCGTTCAAGTAAAGATTGGGCTTCGTTACGTTCTATCTATCAAGTAGCGCAAAGCTTACAAATGAGTACGTATTTAGGAAAAGTAGACGGAACGGACCTAGTTATGACTCAAGTGATACATTCCCCATTCCTGAACTCAGCAGACGAAGAAATTGGCAACCGTTCCAAGTTACATCAATCAGCTTTAGGAAAGGTTATATTGGCCCATATGGAAAAAGAGTCGTTAGAATCTTTACTTGGTCAAATGTCGTTGGAACGCGCAACAAAAAATACATTTCAAGATTCACAACTATTTCGTTATCATTTAAAAGCGATTCAGGAAGATGGCTATGCTTTTGATGATGAAGAACGAATCGTTGGTATTCGTTGCGTAGCTTTACCTGTATTTCGCAATAAAAAGGTCATTGCTGCTTTAGCTGTTGCATCTCCAGCAGACCAAATCTCCCGTACTAATATTAAGCACATTGCCACCAAACTCCATGCAGGTAGTAAAGCCATTACGAAAGAGATAGAAACTATCGAAAGTATTCATTAATCTAAATTTAATTTGGTTTCAAATAATGAAACCCATTCATCATATTTTGATTAAAAAAACTTAAGCATCTATACTTTTTGAAGAACGAGATTCACCCAGTAGTGTTACTCCTAGCGAGTGCACAATAAATCTCAAAAAAAAAAACATTTGGAGGTTAACATTAATGAAAGTAGTAGCAATTGTAGGAAGTATTCGTAAAGACTCATATAATTTACAACTAGCAAAACATATCCAAAATCGTTATAAGCATCAATTTGAATTGGAGATTTTAGATTTAGGTCCACTTCCAATGTATAACCAAGATATTGAATTAGAGGCTCCACAAGAAGTTCTTAACTTTAAAAAGAAAGTAAAAGAAGCAGACGCTGTTCTATGGGTAACACCTGAATATAACTCTTCTATTCCTGGAGTATTAGGTAATGCAATCGACTGGTTAAGCCGAGTAGAAAAAGTTATGAATGGTAAACCGTCCATTATCATGGGATCTTCTATGGGGATTTTAGGAAGCGTAAAAGCACAAATGCACCTTCGCGACATTCTATTTGCTAGTGGATTAAATTCTCCAGTACTTGGCGGAAACGAAGTTTATGTAGGGGCAGTACATGAAAAGTTTGATGCAGATGGAAACTTAACAGATAACGCTACTATCGCATTTTTAGATGGTGTTATCTCTAACTTCCAAGACTGGATGAAGCAGTACGTATAAAGTGAAGCACCTCTTCAAGCTTTTTGAAGAGGTGTTTTTAAAAAGAGGAGAATAGAAATATGGAGGCAAATTATCAAAAATTATTTCAAGACTATACATTTAAAAGTGGTGTTAATGTTAGAAACCGTTTCATGATGGCGCCGATGACGACTTTTTCTGCAGATGAGAATGACTATGTTTCCGAGGATGAGCTTAACTACTATAAGGAACGTGCTAATGGTGTCGGCACAATCATTACTGCCTGTGCATATGTTTCGAAAGGTGGAAAAGGTTTCGACGGTCAAATGGGTATTGATCATGATGGAACTATTGAAGGACTTTCAAAATTGGCGAAAGTTATCCACGAGGGAGGGGCAAAAGTAGTTGTCCAACTATACCATGGTGGCCGCTTAGCAGTTCCTAGACTACTTCCAAATGGAGAAACGGTTAGTGCAAGTGCTGTTACCCCTCTTGGAGACCGTGGATTTTATAGCGTTGAGCATACACCGAGAGCGTTAACGACAGAAGAAGTTTATGAGATTATTAAAGAGTTTGGTGAAGCAACACGCCGTTCGATCGAAGCCGGATTTGACGGAGTGGAATTGCACGGTGCAACAGGATATTTATTACAGCAGTTTGTCTCACCTCATTCGAATCAACGAAAAGATGAGTTCCAAAATAGATATTTATTTGCAATAAAACTTATTGATGAAGTGAAGCGAGTGATTAGTGAACATGCAACAAAACCGTTTTTAATTGGTTATCGTTTTTCACCCGAAGAGCCAGAAACACCTGGGATTACGATGAGGGAAACGTTCGAGTTGCTAGATGAATTAATGAACGCAAATATTGATTATATTCATATGGCTACAACAGAGGCTTGGGCTCAACCGCGTAGAGGAATTGTTAGTGAAAAATCCCGTACGGAAATAATTGCAGAATACATTAACGGACGCGTGCCATACATTGGTGTTGGAAATATTCATACACCAGCTGAAGCCGCACTTGTATTAGACAAAGGGAAAACAGACTTTGTTTCACTCGGTCGTGCATTAGTCGTTGATCCTCATTGGGTTGAAAAAGTTAAATCTAACAAGGAAGAAACAATTATTCATCACTTAACAGAAAACGACCAACAAAAAGCAGTTATCCCAACACCTTTATGGAAACTCATTTTAGAAGTTCAAGGTTGGTTCCCAGTAGTACGATAAAAGTGGACGAGGTATTCCCTCGTCCACACATTTTCTAGTAATATACCTACATTTTCAACTCTAACTTCGCAACTGCTTCACAATGCGCCGTATGTGGGAACATATCTACTGGTTGTATTTCTACCGTCTTATATCCACCGTCTTCTAATACACGTAAGTCACGAGCTAACGTTGCAGGGTTACACGATACATATACAACCTTCTTAGGCTTCATATCGATTATTGTATTCAGCAACGCCTCATCACACCCTTTTCTCGGTGGATCCACAACAATAACGTCAGCTTTAATACCTTGCTTGTACCAGTTTGGAATAACAACTTCCGCTTCTCCCACTTCAAACTCTGCGTTGTCTATCTCATTTAATTCAGCGTTACGGCGGGCATCATCAATAGCTTCTGGGACAATTTCTACTCCGTACACTTTTTTTGCTTTTTGGGCTAGGAATAACGTAATTGTTCCAATCCCACAGTACGCATCCATCACCGTTTCTTCACCAGTTAATTCCGCATAGTTTAACGCTGTATCATATAATACTTTCGTTTGCTCAGGATTTACTTGATAAAAAGAACGTGCCGAAATTGCAAATTTTATGTCGCCGATATAATCGTAAATGTACTCTTCTCCCCAAAGTACCGTTGTCTTATCTCCGAAAATAACGTTCGTTTTCTTTTGATTAACGTTTTGCACAATAGATTTTACCCCAGGTAATGCAGCAACAATCTCCTCAACGATTTTCTTTTTATTCGGTAATTCTTCCGTTCTCGTAATAAGTACAACCATCGTTTCGTTTGTTACAAGTCCGTAGCGAGACATTACATGTCGTAGAGTTCCTTTATGCTTCTTTTCATCGTATGCTCTTACACCGTATTTTTCACAAATAGCTCGAACTGTTTGAACAACTGTATCGTTCGTTTCTTGCTGAATCATGCATTCTTTCATATCGATAATTTCATGGCTTCGCTGTTGATAAAATCCTGCAACAAGTCCACCTTCCCGTTCACCAATCGGAACTTGTGCTTTATTTCGATAGCGCCACGGCTCTGCCATTCCAAGCACAGGATGTACAGGAACCCCTTGTAGTTTCCCTATCCGTTCCATCACACCTTGGACCTGCTTTCGCTTCGCCAACAGTTGACCTTCATACGTTAAATGCTGCAGTTGACATCCACCACATTGTTTATAGATCGGGCAAGGAGCATCTACTCGATAGTCACTTTCCTTTTGTAATTCGATTAAACGACCGATAGCATATCCTTTGTTTACTTTTATTATTTTTATTTTTGCCTTTTCATCTGGTAAAGCATTGGACACAAAGATAGGATAGCCATTAATTTTAGCTACCCCAGCTCCATCATGAGTCATATCTTCAAAGGCAACATCATAATATTCATTCTTTTGCACTGGCGGTTTTAATGCATTCATACAGTCTCTTCCTTCTTCCTAAATTGCTTCTCCGATTGTATCATAGCATTAGTATTCCATACCAGTTTTCCATTATCCTAATCCGCATTTCTAACAAATAAATAGGCAATAAATCCGAGCGGTCCTAGTAAAAATACAATTAGCGCCCATAAACACCCAATATTTGTTCCTCTTTTATCTCTTGCGTCACTATATACCCAAATGAGTGCAACGATCCCGATTAACCACCATAAGAAAAAAAATATCTCCATGCTTAACCCCTCCTGTTATATATTCTATTCCCCCTTACTATATTTACGAAAAATTCTGATAAAAGTTTCTTTCTAATAAATATTTCATTTTTATTCAACTATCAATTATGCTCTCACAATAAAACACGTTTGCTTGAATGTAAAAAAAATAGAGCTCTTATTAAGCCCTATTCCTTTTCTGCACGTTCTTTTGACACCATAATGTCAAAATGGCGATATAAATTGACGAATTCTCCTGGTAGGAGACCACCATATTCTCCATCTAAATTAAGTTGCATCTTTTCTTTCGTATTTACTTTCACTCGATTTGCTTTCGTATAAATGATGTGCGGATCTTTAATATGTTCACCCCGTAAAGCAAGTGAGGCTACTTTAATAAAGTCTGCTATATTCACCTTTTTTAATATAAGTAAATCAAACATTCCATCGTTTAAGCATGAATCTGGCGCTAGCTTTTCAAAGCCTCCTACCGAATTCGTTAAACTAACGAGGAATAACATAATCTCTCCTTCAAATACTTTACCGTCGTATTCAATACGTACGTCAGATGGACGAATGGAAGGTAGCATTTCTATTCCTTTTAAATAGTATGCTAGCTGCCCTATAACAGTTTTTAACTTACTTGGTACTTCATATGTTAATTCTGTAAGCTTCCCTCCACCGGCAATGTTCACAAAAAACATATCGTTTACTTTTCCGATATCAATTGGCATTGGTACACCGTTGGCAATTACTCTAGCTGCCTCTAAAATATCATCTCTTGGGATATCTAACGCACGAGCAAAATCATTCGTCGTACCTACTGGGATAATGCCAAGCTTTGGCCGATACGATTGCTCTGCAAGTCCATTTACGACCTCATTAATCGTTCCATCCCCACCTGCAGCAACGACTAGGTCGAACTCTCTTTCAGCTGCATGACGAGCAGCCTTCGTCGCATCCCCTGCTTCTGTCGTTGCATGACATGACGTTTCATATCCTGCTTTTTCTAATATTACTAATACTTCAGGCAAATATTTTTTAAAAACTTCTCTACCAGACGTTGGATTGTATATTATTCTGGCACGTTTCATATTAATCAACATCCTTAATTAATTAGTTTAAGGTTTTTTCACAAAGTATAAGGTAAAATTTTCTACCTTTTCATTTACATATTAGCTTAATCTTAATAACGAATCAATTTTTAAGCAAGAAATAGACTATTTACCTAGTTATTCATACATTTTAGCTTTTATAAAACAAAAAACCTTCACATCAGCTGCAAAGGTCTTTTATCCTACTTTTTTCAGTGTAATTTTATTTCCACAACCACATATTGTACTATGCTTTAATTGCTTAATGACTGTTTTACATATTGGGCAAGTTTTGATAGGTTTCATAACGGACTCCTTTATAGTATATTTCGAGGTTTTTTCAAAGAGGATAGAATAGTTGTATAAATTCTATGATAACATTTATTAAAGGAAAATCAATCCCTCTTTATAATTATTTTAAATAAGTAATTAATTTAAAAAGTGACATTTTTCGATAAAACGTGCAAACGACTGTACTTAATTTCTAATATAAAATCAATTGGGTACCACCTTATTACTAGTAACAATCGTTATTTGAGAAAATTTTGGAATAACGTACTTGATTCCAATATACATTTTACACAATAGTACGACTTACTCTGTATAGAATAGAGTACACATCCTGATACCCTATCAATTCCTACGATCTGCTTTCCATTAACATAAACCCCATGTAAAAAAACATTAATAACCCCCAGCTAAAATCAGCTAGGGGTCTATAAATCTATTATTCTTGTGGACTTGACTCTGATTTTGATGATGCAATTTCATCTGTTAGCGCATCGATACTACCGCGTACGTTTGCTTTACCAGAGAAGTTTTCAATTAGTTCTTTTACGTCAATGCCGGAAGAAGCTTTTAGTGATTCTTGCAAAGTAGACATTAAGTTTGTTGCATAACCTGTTACTTTGTTAGCTCCGCCGTTTTCACCGCTGCTGCCAGTATCCACAACTGTAATTTTATCAATGTTGCTAAGTGGGCTTGCGATTTGCTTCGCGTATTCAGGAAGCATTTTGATAATCATGTCTAAAATAGCCGCTTGACCGAATTGCTCGAATGCTTCTGCAATCTTTTCTTTCGCTTCTGCTTCTGCTAAACCTTTCAGACGGATAACTTCTGCTTCTGCTTCCCCTTGTGCTCTTTCCGCATCTGCTTTTGCAACACCATCGATACGAACTTTTTCCGCTTCCGCTTTTGCCATTGCCTCGATACGGTATTTGTTCGCATCTGCCTCTGCCATTTGACGAGCTTTTTCCGCTGCTGCTGCTTGCTCAACAGAGTAACGGTCTGCATCGGCTTTTTTCTTCACTTCGGAGTCATATTGGCGCTCACGACGTAAAATTTCTTTCTCTTCTAACTCAATTTGTTTTTGACGCTCAATAATTTGAATTTGCATTTGATGCTCTGTAACTTCTTGTCGCGCTCTCGCTTCCTCTAGATGGTACGCTTGGTCAGCACGAGCTTTTGCGATATCTTGTTCACGACGATATTCCGCTACTTTTAATTGATTCACTTTTTCTGCTTCCGCAATTTCTGTTGCGCGCTCTAGTTCCGCACGTTGCGCATCTTTTGCCGCTTCCGCACGTTTAATACGTGTTTCTTTGTCCGCCTCTGCAGTCGCAATGTCTGCATCACGCTTTACTTGTGCAATACGCGGTCTACCTAGTGACTCTAAATAGCCGTTATTATCACGAACATCTTTAATCGTGAAGGAAACGATAATAAGACCCATTTTCGCTAAATCTTGAGATGCAACACGTTGTACTTCTTGCGAGAACTTCTCACGGTTTTTATAAATTTCTTCTACTGTCATGGATCCGAGAATAGAGCGTAAATGACCTTCTAATACTTCACGAGCTTCATTCTCTAAATCTTCTTTTCTTTTTCCTAAAAATTGTTCCGCTGCTGTCGCGATATCACCGATAGAGTTTCCAATTTTAATAATTGCCGTTCCATCCGCCATTACCGGAACACCTTGTTCAGTATAAACTTCTGGTGTTTTTACATCTAATTTAATAGATAGTAAGCTTAACGGCTCCGCTTGTTGGAAAACAGGTACGATAAACGCACCGCCACCGCGCACAATTTTAATTTTGTTACCAGCTTCATCGACATGCACATTTTTTCCACCTAAGTAGCTACCAGTTACGATTAATGCTTCATCTGGTCCTACTGTTTTGTAACGTGCTACAAATACACCAATAAGAGCTAAGACTAAAAAGACTACAATACCAATAATAATTGCCATTTCTCCTAACATTAAAATACCTCCCCGTTTACTGTTGATTTTTTTCGATAAATTCATTATATGGAGTAACGAAAACTACTCCTTTGTTTACATCGATAATAAGCACTTCTGTCTCGTAGGCAATTTCTTCATTATAATAGCTTTGCGCGGAACGAGAAACAGTACTACCACCGATCGTTAACACAATTTCACCGAACCCGTCTCTAGGGATCGAAATAATTACTTTTGCTACTTTTCCTTTTAAATCCTCATCAGAGTAACCGAGCGATGTTTCTGCTGACTTTAATGGGACTAAAACGAACAAGTATAAAAGTGCCACTGCTAATAGTGAAAATAGAGAAGAGATAATTAGTGCAACGACGCTTTCCACACCGAAAAATTTCTCTAAAATATATCCACTTGCAGAAAAAATGGTAAAAAAGGATAAAATGACAGTCGGGTTCAGTGGCCCTGCGTCTACCACATCAAATATCCCATCCAATACATCACCTAACAAAATATAAAGAAGTGTTAGGCAACCAAAAATGACCAAACCCCATAAATAAAGCGTCATCATATCTACTCCAAATAACGTCATACGCATCTTCCTCTACATCAGTTTGATTACATCCTTACACCCTACTTTCCTTATTATACTAAAGCTGTTAAAAAATTTAATATATTCTTTTACTTTTTATACGATTTTGTTGCAACTAAGTTTCATTCTTTCAAAAAATAATTTCATAAAGAACATATGATTGGGAATTTTAATAAGAAATTAGAACGTTAGGAGGAAATCGCTTTGAAGAGGATTTTTGGTGTTTTACAAAAAGTAGGGAAAGCGTTAATGCTTCCTGTTGCGCTCCTTCCAGCTGCAGGTATTCTTTTAGCGCTAGGTAATGCGTTACGGCAAGAAAACCTTCTAGAATTAGCTCCTTTTCTCGGTGCTAGTTGGATTCAACGAGTTGCCGAAGTAATGGATGCATCAGGAGGGGTCGTTTTTGATAACCTCCCTGTACTGTTCGCTGTTGGAGTCGCTGTCGGGCTTGCTGGTGGCGAAGGGGTTGCTGCCTTGGCTGCCATTATCGGTTACTTAATAATGAACGCGACGATGGGTGTCGTAATTGGTGTAACCGATGCGATGATTGACGACCCCGCATATGCAAACGTACTAGGGGTTAATACATTACAAACTGGCGTTTTCGGAGGTATTATCGTCGGGATTCTCGGTGCATATATGTACAATAAATTCTATAATATTGAACTCCCATCGTATTTAGGCTTTTTTGCTGGGAAACGATTTGTACCAATTGTAACTGCTGCCTCTGCGCTAATTTTAGGATTACTTATGACTTTTCTATGGCCACCAATCCAAATTGGCTTAAATACATTATCTGAAAGTATGATTCATACTAACTTAACTCTTTCTGCTTTCATATTCGGTGTTATTGAACGGGCCCTAATTCCTTTCGGCTTACATCATATTTTTTATTCACCGTTTTGGTTTGAATTTGGTTCGTATACAAATGAAGCTGGCAATATCATTCGTGGAGATCAACGTATCTTTTTTGAGCAAATACGCGAAGGCTCTCAATTAACAGCAGGAACGTTTATGACAGGTAAGTTCCCGTTCATGATGTTCGGTCTACCTGCCGCAGCACTTGCAATATACCATGAAGCGCGTCCTGAAAAGAAGAAAGTTGTTGGTGGAATAATGGCGTCTGCTGCTCTTACGTCCTTCTTAACAGGAATAACAGAGCCTATAGAGTTCTCCTTCCTTTTCGTTGCACCAATATTATTTGCGATTCATACCGTTTTTGCTGGTTTATCGTTTATGGTAATGCATATTTTGAACGTGAAAATTGGGATGACATTCTCTGGTGGAGTGATAGACTACATTTTGTTCGGTATTGTGCCAAACAGAACAGATTGGTGGCTAGTGATACCGGTTGGTTTAGTATTTTCACTCATTTACTATTTTGGGTTCCGCTTTGCTATACGGAAGTTTAATTTAGCAACACCTGGTAGAGAAGATGTAAGTGAAGACGATGATGGTGGCACTCCTGCTACAGCTGGTGAACTGCCACATAATGTGCTAGATGCGATGGGTGGAAAAGAGAATATCGCCCATTTAGATGCTTGTATTACGCGGCTAAGAGTATCCGTCAACGATATTGGCCAAGTAGATAAAAATCGACTAAAAAAACTCGGCGCTGCTGGAGTACTGGAAGTTGGTAACAATATTCAAGCTATTTTTGGTCCTAAGTCTGATACGTTAAAATCGCAAATGAAAGATATTATGGATGGAAAAACTCCACGTCCAGCGAAAACTGTACCAGAAAGAGAAGTAGAACAACAAATTGAAGAAATAAATCCAGATGCTTTACAAACCGATTCTGCTGAAGAAGATTTTATTTCTCCGATTGCAGGTGAAATAATGCCGTTAGAAGAAGTACCAGATCAAGTGTTTTCTCAAAAGTTAATGGGAGATGGGTTTGCTATTTTACCAAGTGAAGGTACAGTTGTTTCTCCTGTTGACGGTAAAATCGTTAATTTATTCCCAACGAAGCACGCAATTGGTATTTTATCGAACAGTGGTCATGAAATACTCATTCATATCGGAATTGATACTGTTAATTTAAAAGGAGAAGGGTTTGAAGCATTTGTTGCACAAGGGGACACTGTTTCAAAAGGTCAACAACTTGTAAAGTTCGACCTTTCTTTCGTAAAGCAAAATGCCCCTTCTATTTTAACACCTATTATTTTTACAAATTTAGAGGATAATGAAGGCTTAAAAGTAAAAAAACATGGAGCTGTCTCATTGAAAGAAGAAAGTATTTTATCGATAACAAAAGGATAAAAAAAGCACCGTTCCAATTTTGGTTCGGTGCTTTTTTTATTTAACGTTTTTGTATTTCTTCTAACAATAATTTATTTACAAGTGGTGGATTCGCTTGACCTTTCGTCGCCTTCATAATTTGTCCAACTAAGAAGCCAACTGCACGGTCCTTACCATTTTTGTAGTCTTCAATCGATTGTTGGTTCGCATCTAAAATTTCTGTTACGATTTTACGAAGCGTGCCTTCGTCAGAAATTTGCACGAGTCCTTTATCTTTTACAATCTTTTCTGCGTCTCCGCCTTTTTCAATTAACTCTTTGAATACTTTCTTCGCAATTTTACTAGAAATCGTTCCATTTTGAAGAAGCTTAATCATACCAGCTAATCCTTCTGGTGTTAGAGCCGTTTCTTCTAATTCTTTTTGCTCAGCATTTAAGTAGGCCGATACTTCACCCATCAACCAGTTTGATGCTAATTTCGCATCTGCACCAGTATGAACTGTCGCATCAAAGAAATCAGACATTTCCTTCGAAAGTGTTAATACGTGCGCATCATACGCTGGTAGCCCTAATTCTTCTACGTAGCGCTTTTTACGTACGTCCGGTAATGCTGGGATAGAAGCACGCACTCTTTCTTTCCATTCGTCATCAATATGTAATGCAACTAAATCTGGTTCTGGGAAGTAACGATAATCGTCAGAGCCTTCTTTTACACGCATTAATATTGTTTGTTTAGAAGATTCGTCATATCGTCGAGTTTCTTGCTGAATAATTCCACCTGACAGTAATACTTTTTCTTGACGTTTTTCTTCGAATTCTAAACCTTTTTGAACAAAGTTGAAGGAGTTTAAGTTCTTCAGCTCTGTTTTCGTACCAAACTTCTCCTGTCCAACAGGACGTAATGAAATATTGGCATCACAACGAAGGGAACCTTCCTCCATCTTACAATCAGATACACCTGTATATTGGATGATGGATTTTAATTTTTCTAAGTACGCATAAGCCTCTTCTGGCGTACGCATATCTGGTTCTGATACGATTTCAATTAACGGTGTTCCTTGGCGGTTAAAGTCAACAAGTGAATAACCATCTCCACTATGCATTAATTTACCAGCATCTTCTTCTAAATGAAGACGAGTGATTCCGATGCGTTTTTTCTTACCATTTACTTCGATTTCAATCCAACCATTTTCACCAATTGGCTTATCGAATTGAGAGATTTGGTAAGCTTTCGGGTTGTCTGGATAGAAATAGTTTTTACGGTCAAATTTCGTATCTGTAGCGACTTCACAGTTTAACGCCATTGCAGCTTTCATTGCGAACTCAACTGCTTGTTTATTTAATACAGGTAGTACACCAGGGTAACCTAAATCAATAACACTTGTTTGTGTATTTGGATCTGCACCGAATTCCGTTGGGCTTGCAGAAAATATTTTTGATTTTGTTTTTAACTCTACGTGTACTTCAAGTCCAATAATCGTTTCAAAGTTCATCTTGTCTCACCCCTTACAATTGTGGTTTTTGTTTATGATGGTCTGTTGCTTGCTCGAATGCATGGGCAACACGGTAAATTGTACTTTCATCAAAGTGTTTTCCGATAATTTGTAATCCAACCGGTAAGCCGTTCACAAATCCACCTGGTACAGAAATAGCCGGTACTCCCGCTAAGTTAACTGGAATGGTTAAAATATCGTTTGCGTACATTGTTAACGGATCGTTCACTTTTTCTCCTACTTTAAATGCGGGAGTTGGAGTTGTTGGTCCAACGATCACATCGTAGTTTTCAAACACTTTTTCGAAGTCTTCTTTAATTAATGTTCTTACTTTTTGAGCTTTAATATAGTAAGCATCGTAGTAACCAGAGCTTAATGCAAACGTTCCTAACATAATACGACGTTTTACTTCTGGTCCAAAACCTTCACTACGAGTTTGCTTGTACATATCGATTAAATTTTTCGCATTGTCCGTACGGTAACCGTAACGAACACCGTCGAAGCGCGCTAAGTTAGCTGAAGCTTCAGACGAAGAAAGTAAATAATACGTTGCAAGCGCATATTTTGAGTGAGGTAGTGATACTTCATCCCACGTTGCCCCTTGCGCTTCTAACACTTTTAACGCATCTAATACGGATTGACGAACTTCTTCGCTAACCCCTTCACCTAAATACTCTTTTGGTACGGCAATTTTTAACCCTTGAATGTCTCCAGTTAAGCTAGAAAGAAAATCTGGAACCTCTGCATTCGCTGAAGTGGAATCCATTGGGTCTAATCCTGAAATAGCTTGTAATAGGTACGCATTATCTTCTACTGTTCTTGTAATCGGACCAATTTGATCTAGTGATGATGCAAAAGCAACTAGCCCATAACGTGATACACGACCGTATGTAGGCTTTAATCCAACTACTCCACAAAACGCAGCTGGTTGACGAATTGAACCACCTGTATCAGAGCCTAGGGAGAAAAATACTTCGCCTGCCGCTACAGCAGCAGCAGAACCACCACTTGACCCACCTGGCACTCTATCTAAATCCCACGGGTTACGAGTTGCTGCAAACGCTGAGTTTTCGTTTGAAGAACCCATTGCAAACTCATCCATGTTTAATTTACCAATTGTAACTGTTTGGGCAGCTTGTAGTTTTTGTACAACTGTTGCATCGTAAATCGGATCAAAGTTCCCAAGGATTTTGCTCGCACAAGTAGTACGAATACCTTTCGTTACGATGTTATCTTTTACACCAATTGGAAGTCCGAACAATAATCCATGTTCTTTCTCTACCCCAATTGTTTCATCTAATTGTTTTGCATATGCACGTGCATTTTCTTCATCTAATGTTAAGAACGCTTGAACTTTATCGTCTACATTGTGAATTTGTTTATAAGACGCATCCACTAAGTCCGAAACGCTAATTTCTTTCTTATGTAAAAGACTATGTAGTTCTGATAGCTTTTTGTCGAATAAAGACACTTTTTTTCCCTCCTTACTATTCTAATATAGATGGAACGCGTACTTGTCCATCTTTATGGTCTGGTGCATTTTTCAATACTTCCTCGACTGGAAGACCTTTTGCCGGAACATCTTCACGCAACACATTTTTCATATGTAAAACGTGTGTTGTTGGCTGAACATTTTCAGTATCGAGTTCATTTAATTGCTCAGCAAACGTAATAATAGAATCTAACTGATTTGTGAATAATTCTGCTTCTTCTTCCGTTATCGCAAGACGCGCTAAGTGAGCTACGTGCTTTACTTGATCTTTTGAAATACGGGACATTTCTTTCACCTCCGTAAAATTTCGGACTTGCACAATATACTTATAATACTAAACTTTTACTACCTACTTCAAGCTACAGTTGTTCTACAATAATATAGAAAGAAAAAGATTTGTGAAATAGGTCGTTAACTCAATGAATAATTTACGTTTATTTGAAAATTTTGTCGATACGTTCATACTAAATCACATTAATCAAATTTGAATTTACCTACTCTGCTTTCATCTATATAATAATTCAAACAAAAACAGATAATCATATAAAAATAAAAAATGCATAGGATACTAAAACAAGGCGAATTAGCATGTCTGATTTTTCTGAATAGTTTTACTTTAGAAAAAATACAATTCAGCTTTAACCTTATAATGGCAACGGTTTACAAGCCGTTGACTATGTTACAAATATGTTTCATCGCCTTGAATTATTGGGAATAGTTTGTTAGGTTAAGTAACCGTAAGCATTTGTATTTTTTTCAGAAAGGGAGAATGCTAGAAAAATAGAAAAATAGGAGTGATTTTGATGGAAACGGGAACGATTATCGCGTTAGCATTGTATTTTATCGGGATGCTAGCGATCGGACTTTACGCTTATAAGAAGTCGACCGATGATTTATCAGGGTACATGCTTGGAGGACGAAGGCTTGGACCTGGTGTAACAGCATTGTCAGCTGGGGCATCAGATATGAGTGGTTGGATGTTAATGGGATTACCAGGTGCGATGTATGCATCCGGAATGTCAGAAATATGGATTGCAATTGGTTTAACGATTGGTGCATATTTAAACTATATTTTAGTTGCACCTCGCTTACGTACTTATACGGAAGTAGCTAATGATTCTATTACAATTCCAGACTTTTTAGAAAACAGGTTTTTTGATAACACTAGAATTCTTCGCCTAGTTTCAGGTATTGTTATTATTATTTTCTTTACCCTTTACACCTCTTCAGGATTAGTATCTGGTGGTACGTTATTTGAAAGTGCATTTAATATGGATTATAAAGTAGGTTTATTTGTAACTGCAGCTGTAGTTGTTTCCTACACATTATTTGGTGGTTTCTTAGCAGTTAGTTTAACGGACTTTGTCCAAGGTTGTATTATGTTCGTCGCTTTAGTGTTAGTCCCTATTGTTGCGTTTACTAGTTTAGGGGGCCCAACACCAACCTTCGAGGAAATCCGTAGTATCGATCCAAACCTTATGAACTTATTTGCTGGTACATCTGTTTTAGGTATTATTTCGTTACTAGCATGGGGGCTTGGTTATTTCGGTCAACCACACATTATCGTCCGCTTTATGGCGATTAAATCAGTTAGTGATTTAAAAGCTGCGCGTCGTATCGGAATGGGTTGGATGATCGTAGCAATTATCGGTGCGTTAGTAACTGGTTTAGTAGGTATCGCTTATACTTCTCAAAACAATATTCAAATTGAAAATAGTGAGACGATTTTCATCGTACTATCACAAGTTTTATTCCATCCTATTATCGGTGGGTTTTTATTAGCCGCTATTTTAGCAGCAATTATGAGTACTATTTCTTCTCAGCTACTTGTCACATCAAGTGCGTTAACAGAAGACTTTTATAAAACATTCATAAAACGTAGTGCTTCTGAAAAAGAACTTGTATTTATCGGGCGTTTATCGGTATTTATCGTTGCAGTTGTAGCAATTCTTTTATCACTTACACCAAACGATACGATACTGAACTTAGTAGGTAACGCTTGGGCAGGATTTGGTGCTGCTTTCGGTCCAGTAATTTTATTAAGTTTATTCTGGAAACGAATGAACCGTTGGGGAGCACTTGCTGGGATGCTTGTTGGTGCAATCACCGTTCTTTTCTGGATTTACTTCCCAGTAGAATTTAATGGTCAAACGTTAAGTGGTTGGGTGTATGAAATTATCCCAGGTTTCATTCTAAGTACAATTGCTATTATACTAGTTAGTTATATTACTAACTTCCCACGCCAAAAAGTGCAGGATGGCTTTGAAGAAATGAAAGAAACATTAGATGAAGAAACAAAGTAATATAGTTAAGCAAGAGGATCAGAGCTAGCTCTGATCCTCTTTTTTTTACTAGAATTCAAAAAATTTACATATTTCATAAAATACAAAAATTCTCATTGCCATCGTTGAAGTTACAAACTACAATGTAATAAATATAGAAAGCTTATTTTCTCACTATAAACATATACATTAGTATACGATATTAATCGTAAATACGAAAAGATTGGAGTGATTAGGATGGAAACAGGTACAATTATTTCGTTAGCGCTCTATTTTATTGTAATGATTGCTATCGGGGTGTATGCCTACCGGAAATCAACAAATGATTTAGCCGGCTATATGCTTGGTGGAAGAAAGCTTGGTCCTGGTGTTACAGCTTTATCCGCTGGAGCATCTGACATGAGTGGCTGGATGCTCATGGGATTACCTGGCGCCCTTTATGCATCCGGAATATCTAGCATGTGGATTGCAATTGGTTTAACAATCGGTGCGTATGTCAATTATTTAATTGTAGCACCACGTCTTCGTTCTTATACTTATATCGCGAATGACTCTATTACAATACCAGACTTCTTCGAAAACCGATTCGGAGATCAAACGAGAATTCTTAGAATCGTTTCAGCAATTGTTATCATTATTTTCTTTACACTTTATACTTCATCCGGTTTAGTTGCTGGTGGAACATTATTTGAAACGGCTTTTAAGATGGATTACAGTGTTGGATTATTTGTGACAGCCCTAGTAGTTGTAGCCTACACGTTTATCGGGGGATTTCTAGCAGTTAGTTTAACAGACTTCGTTCAAGGTACTATTATGTTTATCGCTTTAATACTAGTACCAATTGTCGCACTAACAAGTGTTGGAGGAACAGCAACAACGATCGATACCATCCAAAGTATTGACCCTAACTTAATGAACTTATTTACCGGAACAACCGTCTTAGGTATCATTTCTTTACTTGCATGGGGGCTTGGATATTTCGGACAGCCACATATTATCGTCCGTTTTATGGCCATCCGATCCATCAAAGAGTTAAAGCCAGCACGCCGTATCGGGATCGGCTGGATGATTATTACGTTAATTGGTGCAATGGCAACAGGCTTAGTTGGAATTGCCTATGTTTCACAAAATAACTTGCAAATTGGAAACTCCGAAACAATTTTTATTGTATTATCACAAACACTCTTTCATCCTTTTGTAGGTGGATTTTTATTAGCTGCTATTTTAGCCGCGATTATGAGTACTATATCTTCGCAGCTGTTAGTAACTTCTAGTGCTTTAACGGAAGATTTTTACAAAACGTTTTTACGTCGTACTGCGTCTGATAAAGAATTAGTAATGGCTGGTCGCCTATCGGTTGTAATCGTTGCCATCGTTGCTATATTTTTATCTTATACACCAAATGATACTATCTTAAATTTAGTAGGTAATGCATGGGCTGGTTTTGGTGCAGCATTTGGCCCTGTTGTTCTATTAAGTTTATATTGGAAACGAATGACTCGTTGGGGAGCATTAGCAGGAATGTTAACCGGGGCAATTACGGTGCTATTCTGGATTAATTCTTCTATTGAAGTGAATGGTTTAGTTTTAAGCAAATGGATGTATGAAATTATCCCTGGTTTTCTATTAAGTACGATTGCTATTATTGTAGTTAGCTTACTCACTAAACTTCCTAGCGAAAAAATTCAAGGACAGTTTGAGGAAATGAAAAAATCATTAGAATAAAGATTGTCGGGTCAGAGCTAGCTCTGACTCTTTTTTTGTGTTGTATGAACGATTTTGTGCGTCCCTTGAACAAGCTACAGGCGGCACATAAAACGAGTGTAATCCACATAAATTGTTCGGTAACCCACATATGTGAGCGGGTAATGCACAGAAACTTCGGAGGGAGCATTGAACGAGCTACTGGCCGCACATAAAACGATTGTTAACCCACAGAAATTGTTCGGTAACCCACAGAAACGAATGGATAATGCACAGAAACTTCGGTGGGAGCATTGAACGAGCTACTGGTCGCACATAAAACGATTGTTAACCCACATAAATTGTTCGGTAACCCACAGAAACGAATGGATAATGCACAAAAACTTCGGTGGGAGCATTGAACGAGCTACTGGTCGCACATAAAACGATTGTTAACCCACATAAATTGTTCGGTAATCCACAGAAACGAATGGATAATGCACAGAAACTTCGGTGGGAGTCTTGAACAAGCTACTGGTCGCACATAAAACGATTGTTAACCCACATAAATTGTTCGGTAATCCACAGAAACGAATGGATAATGCACAGAAACTTCGGTGGGAGTCTTGAACAAGCTACTGGGGACACATAAATCCAAAAGATAACCCACAGAAAGGAGCGGTTTATATACATAAACTTCGGAGTGCTTTGAAACTGACTTTTCCAATCATCTTCCGGAACACATTCGATGAAACGGACTTTTCCAAGCATCTACTTGAACACATTCTGGGCTATGTTGAACAGAAACCGCGGCAAATTGAACAGAAACCGCCGGATACCGATCACATTCGATGAAACAGACTTTTCCAAGCATCTTCTGGAACACATTCTCGGCGATGTTGATCACAAATCGCAACATGTTGAACAGAAACCGCCGGATACCGATCACATTCGATGAAACGGACTTTTCCAATCATCTTCTGGAACACATTCTCGGCGATGTTAATCACAAATCGCAACATGTTGAACAGAAACCGCGACAAATTAAACAGAAACCGCCGGATACCGATCACATTCGATGAAACGGACTTTACCAATCATCCTCTGGAACACATTCTCGGCGATGTTGATCACAAATCGCAACATGTTGAACAGAAACCGCGACAAATTAAACAGAAACCGCCGGATACCGATCACATTCGATGAAACGGACTTTTCCAAGCATCCTCTGGAACACATTCTCGGCGATGTTGATCACAAATCGCAACATGTTGAACAGAAACCGCGACAAATTAAACAGAAACCGCCGGATACCGATCACATTCGATGAAACGGACTTTTCCAATCATCTTCCGAAACACATTCCCGGCGATGTTAATCACAAATCGCAACATGTTGAACAGAAACCGCGACAAATTAAACAGAAACCGCCGGATACCGATCACATTCGATGAAACGGACTTTTCCAATCATCTTCTGGAACACATTCTCGGCGATGTTGAACAAAAACCGCTAGATACGTAACAGATAGGGCTTGCTCTCCCTCTCCTCTCCACCCCCAAACATCACAAAAACACCTCCCTGCAAATAGCAGAGAGGTGTCGTATTAAGCTTATAGCATTTCTGAAGTTGTTTTAGCTTGCATGTGAAGAAGTAGGTAGTCTGGGCCACCTGCTTTAGAGTCTGTTCCTGACATGTTGAAGCCACCGAATGGTTGGTATCCAACGATTGCACCAGTACAGCCACGGTTGAAGTAAAGGTTACCAACGTGGAAGTCTTCACGTGCCTTTTCAATATGGTCACGGTTGTTAGTGATAACTGCTCCCGTTAAACCGTATTCTGTGTTGTTCGCAATTTCAAGCGCATGATCGAAATCTTTTGCTTTTGCAAATGCTACAACTGGTCCGAAGATTTCTTCTTGCATTAAACGAGCTTTCGGATCAACATCGGCAATGATCGTTGGTTGTACGAAGAATCCAGTCGAGCTGTCTCCTTCTCCACCAGCCATTAAACGTCCTTCTTCTTTACCGATTTCTACATAGCTCATAATTTTATCAAATGCTGCTTGGTCGATAACAGGACCCATAAAGTTAGATTGGTCTGTAGGATTACCAACTTTTAATTCTTTCGTTAACTCAACAGCACGAGCTAAAACTTGATCATATACATCTTCAACGATTACTGCACGTGAACATGCAGAACATTTTTGTCCAGAGAATCCGAATGCAGATTTAACGATAGCTTGAGCTGCTAGTTCTAGGTCGCCTTCTTTATCGACAACCATTGTATCTTTTCCACCCATTTCTGCGATTACACGCTTTAACCAAATTTGGCCTGGGTTTACTTTGGAAGCACGCTCGTATATACGTAAACCTACATCACGAGAACCTGTGAACGAAATGAAACGTGTACGTGGGTGGTCTACTAAGTAGTCCCCAACTTCCGCACCGCTACCAGGTATGAAGTTTAATACTCCTGCAGGAAGTCCTGCTTCTTCCATTACTTCTACAAACTTAGCTGCCACGATTGGCGTAGTAGATGCTGGTTTTAATAGAACTGTATTACCAGATACGATAGCTGCTACTGCTGTACCAGCCATAATTGCGAATGGGAAGTTCCAAGGAGAAATAATAACTCCTACTCCAAGAGGAATATATCCGTAACGGTTATATTCGCCTGGGCGACTTTCCACTGGCATGCCGTCTTTAATTTTTAACATTTGACGAGCGTAATATTCTAAGAAATCGATTGCTTCTGCTGTATCCGCATCTGCCTCATTCCACGGCTTACCTGCTTCTTTTGTTAAAAGTGCAGAAAATTCATGTTTACGACGACGAATGATAGCAGCCGCACGGAATAAAATATCCGCTCTCATTTCTGGCTTTGTTTTGCGCCAAGTATTAAATGTTTCATCAGCAATTTGCATTGCCTTTTCCGCCAGCTCTTGGTTAGCTTTTGAAACGCGACCAATTACTTCTTCTTTATTCGCAGGGTTTACGGAAACGATTTTATCTTCTGTCGTAACACGCTCTCCGCCAATTACTAAATCATAATCTTGTCCTAAGTAAGATTCCACCAATTTTAAGCCTTCTAAGTAGGCTGTCTTATTTTCCTCTTGCGTGAAATCTGTAAATGGTTCATGTTTGTAAGGTAATACCATTACATTCGCCTCCTATCCATTATAAGCGCTTGCACTTTTCCATTCTAACCTATAAATTAAAAGCTTTCAAATGTTGTTATTTATTAAACTAGTAAAAAAATAATAGAAATTGCGACTTACTGAATTTTTATTATGTAAGCGTTTTGCCAAATACTAATTTTATAGGAAAATCATTTCTCTCTTCTTTATATATATGCACTTTCGTATTATAAAAAAAAGTAGCTAGCATGATGCCATGCCGCTACTTAGTAAATGTGAACAAACGGTTCCTCCGCACCAGCATCTCTAACAATTAATGCTTCTGCTCCGTTTATTGATTCTACTGTTAGTTCTAGATTAACATGAGGTGGGAAATGTTCTAATAGTAATCCCGTTACATATTGTGTAAATCCAATCAATTCTGCTTTTCCGTAAAACTCCATAAATACATTAATTTCAAATTTTTGAATATCCCCGTCCATGTAGTGACCATACCCTACAATTCCTGTATGGTTCGGAAAGAATTCATCTACATCTGTTTTGAAGTTTTGGAACCTCATTGCATCGTCACGATAAAATTCCATTGCGTCGCTTGAAGGGAACAAATGATATTCCTCATTTATCGCTTCCCATCTCGCTGTTGAGCTATTTCCACGATCTACTGTACTTTTTGTAATAAACGTTCCAGGTACGATTGAATTGTGCTCACTCTGTTTGTACAATCCTACTACAATTGGGATTTGCTCCAACCCCTGTATATTTCGAATTCTACTAACAATTTCATTTGCCATTCTTTTTCCTTCTTCTTCAAGAACAGCATCGGGAATATCGTATGTTCTTGCTAACGGAATTCCTTGGTGTTCGTCCGTATATTCATGTACAGAATTTAACGCTAACCCGATAGAAATTCCGCCTAGCTCAACTTTCCCATCATCTTTGCGAACTAAATAGTTTTGCTCTAGTACATGGGCTAAAATGATTGGGCTATTTTCGTTTGTTGCTTTCGTATCCTTTCCCTCGATCCAAGGAGGATTTAAACCTAAGTTTGCTTCATCTCCTTGTTCTTCCATCTGAGCAGGAGTTAATTCTCGACGCAACCAGCTACTAATCGTGCTTCGGGAAATGTATTGGCCTTCTTGGTATAAATATTGAGCTGACGGAAATGTACCTTGGGAAAGTCTCATTAACCCTAGTTCAAATTCATCAACGTCCATTCTACTGCTTAACCGTGGCACTGTTTGCCCCCGTGTTTCCCCTGGTTTAAACGGAAGAATCGTCTGATAAAAGTCATCCGATATTTTATATCTTGGTACGATTGCTCGTTCCGTATCTTCTTGTTGTGGATCTTGAATTACTTCTTCTTGTTTCTCAAAGCTAGGAATACATCCGCTAGTTAGAAGAGAAACAACAAGGAGAACTGGTAAGTATCTCCTCACATTCAACACCTCTTATTATTGTATTTCTTGAACCAATCTTGCCTCATCCCATACTTCAATACCGAGCTCTTGAGCTTTCGTTAGTTTGGAGCCTGCTTCCTCTCCAGCTACGACTAGATCTGTCTTTTTACTTACACTTCCTGTCACTTTTCCACCTAATCGCTCAATTGCTGCTTTTGCATCATTTCTTGATAATGCTTCTAGTTTACCAGTTAAAACGACTGTTTTACCAGCAAAAACCGAATCTACTTCTTCTTCATTTACTGGCATTGCACCTTTATATTCCATATTTACGCCAAGTTCTTTTAATTCTTGAATTACTTCTAGTACTTCTGGCTGCTCAAAATAAGTAACAACGGAATCAGCCATTTTATCGCCTATTTCATAAATCGCCACTAACTCTTCTTTCGATGCTTTCATCATTGAATCTATATGAGGAAAATGTTGAGCTATCGTCTTCGCTGCCTTTGCACCAACAAGACGGATGCCTAAGCCAAACACTAGTCGTTCTAACGAATTATTTTTGGACGCTTCAATCGCTTTTATTAAATTATCCGCTGACTTCTCGCCCATTCGTTCTAATGCTATAAGTTGTTCTTTCGTTAACTTGTAAAGATCGGCCACATCTTCAATTAATTTTTCAGAAAAAAGCTGGGCAATTACTTTTTCACCGAGTCCATCAATATTCATCGCATTTCTTGAAACAAAGTGTATTAAGCCTTCTCTAATTTGGGCAGGACATTTCGGATTAATACATCGTAGTGCGACTTCTCCTTCTATTCGCACTAACTCACTGTTACACTCTGGACAATGAGTTGGCATTTGGAAATCCACTTCCTCCCCTGTCCGCCGGTCTGTCAATACATTCACAACTTCGGGGATAATATCTCCCGCTTTTTTTACGACCACATAATCACCGAGCTTAATATCTTTCTCTCTAATTAAGTCTTCATTATGTAATGATGCACGTTGTACCGTTGTTCCCGCAACTTTAACGGGCTCTAAAATAGCGGTAGGGGTTATAACACCCGTTCTTCCTACGCTAAGCTCAATGTCGATTAATTTCGTCGAGACTTCTTCTGCAGGAAACTTATACGCGATAGCCCAACGTGGACTTTTCGCTGTAAATCCTAATTCCTCCTGCTGGTCCAAACTATCTACCTTAATGACGATGCCATCTATATCATACGAAAGCTCTGGTCGTTTTGTATGCCATCCTAGAACAAATTCAACTACTTCTTCTATCGTATTGCACACTTTACGTTCTTTATTTGTTTTAAATCCTAGCTTTTCTAAATATTGAAGGGCCTCACTATGAGACGTAACACCGAGTTCTTCTGGATTTACTAGACTGTAAACAAAAATGTCTAAATTACGTTGGGCAGCAATTTTTGGATCTAACTGGCGAAGGGACCCTGCTGCTGCATTTCTTGGGTTTGCAAACGGTTCTTCTTCTCTTTCCAGCCTGTCTTCATTTAGTTTTACAAATGATTTTTTCGGCATGAACGCTTCACCACGTACTTCTAACGTTACGTTTTCTTTTAAGCGTAACGGTATCGAGCGAATCGTTTTTAAGTTAGCAGTAATGTCTTCACCTGTCGTCCCATCTCCACGTGTTGCTCCTTGGACGAACACCCCATCTTCATAACGAAGGGAAACCGCTAATCCGTCAATTTTCATTTCGACTACATAACGGACGTTTTCCCCTACGGCTTGCTTCACACGGCGATCAAAGCTTCGTAAATCATCTTCATTAAACGCATTTCCAAGTGATAACATCGGAACGCGATGCTCCACTTTGGAGAACATGTCTAACACCGCTCCCCCAACTCTCTGTGTAGGAGAGTCAGGGCTTTGGAGTTCAGGATATTGTTGTTCTAACTGTTTTAACTCCGTTATGAGGGAATCGTATTCAGCATCTGAAACAGACGGCTTATCTATTACATGATATTCATAATTATATTGGTTTAATATATTATGAAGCTCTTTTACTCGCGCTTCTGCTTGTTGTATGTTCATACTTTACGCCCTTTCGTTCTAAACTTTCGTAACTGGAGCAAATTTAGCTAACAGTCGTTTTATTCCTACTGGACTAGGAAAAGCAATATCAAGTTCCTTATCTTCTCCTTCACCTTTCACACTAACGACTGTTCCAATTCCCCATTTTTTATGTTCTGCCTTATCGCCAACATTCCAACCAAGTTGATCTCCACCAGTGCTCGTTAATGCTCTCGAAGGTGCTGTTACGTTGCGCTGTGGTGTTGGGGTAGGTGTTTGTCTACCGAACGGTCGAGGTGAACCTCCGCCTCCAAATGGTGTTGTTGCTTGTTTGTTCGCTTCTACTAAATTATCTACTAATTCTTCTGGAATTTCCTTAATGAATCGCGATGGGGGATTCATGTTCGTACGGCCAAATAACGTTCTCATTTGGGCACTAGTCATATAGAGTTCTTGTTCTGCCCTTGTAATTCCAACGTACGCTAAACGACGCTCTTCTTCCATTTCCACTTCTTCAAAAAGAGAGCGACTATGTGGGAATACTCCTTCTTCTAACCCAATTAAAAAGACAACTGGGAACTCTAATCCTTTTGCTGCATGAAGTGTCATTAGAATGACTGTTTCTAACTCTTCTCCTGTTTCCTCATCTAATTTATCAATATCCGCAACTAATGCTAAATCGGTAAGGAAGGCAATCAATGTTTTGTCGTCATTTTTATCTTCAAAGTTTTTCGTAACAGACAGAAACTCGTCAATGTTCTCTAAGCGACTTTGAGCTTCTATTGTTTTTTCTTGCTTTAACATATCACGGTAACCTGATTTAGTTAGTATTTCCTCAACTAATTCTGTTACTGATAAGTATTCTTGCATTTGCGTATAATTATCAATAAGATTACGGAATTCTTTTAGGGATGCTGTAGCTCGTCCACTTACTCCAATTAAATCAACATCACGTATCGCTTCATAAATAGAAATATCATGCTGTGTTGCATATGCTGCTACTTTTTCTAACGAAGTCGCTCCAATTCCACGTTTTGGTACGTTTACGATTCGAGTTAAACTAATATCATCATCTGGATTAGAGATAAGACGAAGATAGGCAAGAATATCTTTAATTTCTTTTCTGTCATAGAACTTTGTGCCACCGACAATCTGGTAGTTAATATTAGATTTAAGTAACACTTCCTCCATTACACGGGATTGTGCGTTCGTACGATACAGTATGGCAAAATCCGAAAGTGTGCGAGAAGGATCATTTTGCATAATTTCTTTTATTTTCCCAACAACGAACTGGGCTTCTGCATTTTCTGTGTCAGCTTTATAGTAAACAATTTTTTGGCCTTCATTATTCTCTGTCCATAAGTTTTTCGGTTTTCTGTTAAAGTTATTAGAAATAACATGGTTTGCGGCTTGTAAAATTCGCTTTGTAGAACGATAGTTTTGTTCTAACAAAATCATTTCTGCATTCGGGTAATCTTTTTCAAAATTTAAGATGTTCGTAATATCCGCTCCACGCCAACGGTAAATAGATTGATCCGAATCACCTACAACACAAACATTTTTTAAACGTGCTCCGATTAATTTTACTAGTTTATATTGTGCATGGTTCGTATCTTGGTACTCATCGACATGAACGTATTGAAACTTGCGTTGATAAAATTCTAGCACTTCTGGTACACGTTCAAATAAGTGAATCGTCGTCATAATAAGGTCATCAAAATCTAAAGCTTGGTTTTTTCTTAATCTTTTTTGATAGCCTGTGTACACTTTACTAACTATTTCTTCATACGGCCCTAACGGTTGTTTCGCAAATTGCTCAGGACTCATCAGTTCGTTTTTCGCTGAACTAATCGCGCCAAGCATCGAACGCGCTTCATATTTTTTCGTATCAATATTTAATTCTTTTAATACGTTTTTTATGACAGAAAGTTGATCAGTAGTATCTAAAATAGAAAAGTTTCGATTAATTCCTATGCGGTCGATGTCACGGCGTAAAATTCTTACACACATCGAGTGAAATGTCGAAATCCAAATTTCATCCGCTACTGAACCTACAATTTTAGAAATACGCTCTTTCATTTCACGTGCTGCTTTATTTGTAAACGTAATCGCGAGTATATTCCATGGCGGAACTTCCTTTTCTGCCATTAAATACGCAATACGGTGAGTCAACACTCTCGTTTTACCACTACCAGCTCCGGCCATAATTAAAAGAGGCCCGTCTGTTTTCCTTACTGCCTCTTGCTGCATCGGATTTAATCCATCTAACAATTTTTGACTTAAATATTGCATACTTCCACCACCCTATCAAACGTTTGTTCTCTTTTAATATCATACTATAAAAAAGGTCATTTTTCCTCAACCTTTTATTGCTTTTACTGTTTTTAGTGCTTCTTTTAAATTTTGATATATTATATTTCCTACTACTACTGTATCTGCATATGCAGCCATTTTGCGAGATTTTTCTTCACTATCAATGCCTCCGCCGTAAAAAAGCTGTGTATGTTCAAGAGCTTCTTTTACGTTTTTGACCAATTGTACATCTCCATACGTTCCACTATATTCTAAATAAAATATCGGAAGGTTAAACATCTTTTCTGCAAGCGTAGCATAAGCGATACAATCTTCTAGGTTTAAGTTTGTATTTGCCCCTGTTAGTTTCGCTGCTTTACAATCACTATTTAAAATGACGTACCCTTCTGTAATCATTTCATCCCAATTAATAATGTGACCATATTCTTTCGTCGCCTCTTTATGAAGACCAACGACCCAGTCTGTATTGTTACTATTTAAAACGGTTGGAATAAAATAATAATCAAAGCCAGGTGTGACTGATTCTATATTTGATACTTCTAACACACACGGTACGGAATATCTACGAACCCGGCTCATTAGCGCTAACACATTATCTAACGTGACTCCGTCAGTACCGCCGATCATAATAGCATCTGTCCCTGATTCACAAACTTGCAATAAAGCTTCATCATCTATCTCTTTATTTGGATCTAATTTAAAAACGTGTCGCCATTCACGTATATTGTACATAACTATTTTTTCCTCCATTTTTAATTCCATTTTCCATTATAGCAAAATGTAGTAGCTACTAAAAAGATATAAAGGAACGATGGAAAAAGTTTGCTCAAATTATTAGTTTTTCTCTCTATTAAATTAAGTAGATTTCAATAAGCTTCAACAAAAGAAGAATGCGCATAGCCTTTTATAAGGAATTTGAATCAATTTTCAAAATAGGAATTCAATGTTTACATCTTTCTTATCACCATACATATAAATATGAAGGAATAAAGGAATGAAGGATTAACGCTATTCCAAGTTTCGTTTTTTTTGAATGGGGTAAAAGAAAGATACGTAGCAAAAACGGTGAATAGGAGGGATTAAGATATGCCAGTATGGGCTTGGCTTCTAATAGGTTTCCTCGCACTACTTGTTTTTGGTGCAATCGTTGACTATTCCAATAAGCGAAAGCGAAAAGGGATGCATAATAGAGCAGAAACTGATGTTGACGATTTAAAAACAAAGCAACAAAGAGATATGAACCATTTTCTATAATGTGAATGAATTGGGTCCGTAAGATGGGGGGTACGACTCCTACAGGTAAGTATATATAAACAAAAAGAGCGTATTCATCCTATGATAATACGCTCTTTTTCATTTACTTTTCTGCTTTATCTCCATACAATCTCTCTAACGCCATTTCGTAAGCGTCATTGCCATAGTTTAAGCAACGTTTTACACGAGAAATAGTTGCAGTACTTGCACCTGTTTCTGTTTCAATTTTATGATACGTAAACCCTTCTCGGAGCATTCTCGCTACTTCCATACGCTGTGCTAACGATTGTATTTCGTTCACTGTACATAAATCATCAAAGAAACGATAGCATTCCTCTTTATCTTTTAACGTCAAAATGGATTCAAATAGTTGATCTAACTCTTTACCACGCAATTTATTTATTTGCATTTTCATTTACTCCTTCTATTCAAAATGAACAGCACCTAGCGACGGGACAATATTAATCCACGTTTTACCAGGAACGAAACTTATTGGTTGATCATTAGTAAATGGAATAATACGACCTTCTACCGCTTTCCATTCTACTTCATTACGGACACCCGCTTGCACTAAAACCGCTTTACCGCCAGAGGATAAGTCAATGTCTCTTCGTCCTTTATCATCAATAACAGCATGACTTGCCTCCACAATAAATATGTTGTGTGCAACGATGTCTTCGAGCGTTTCTAAATCGGTCGTTTTTTCTCCACCACTATACCTAACGTAATGTTGTTTTTCCGTATTAAATATATATTCAACATGTGTTGCTTGTCTAGAAGAATAGTCAATTTTCACTTGTGCTGTTTCTTCACCTGTAACACTATCACTTCCAGTAAAGGAAAGAGGTGTAATCTCTTTTTCTATATTAAAATGCAATTGATCGGCACCTTTTTTAATATTGTCATACGTAATATAGGAATTATGAGGCGCTTTTCTGAAACTAGCACGTTTGAATAATGAACCATCATAAAATAATCCGTTAATGCCATCAATTGCTCCTGCTTCAATTCTTTCTTTAGCAGCTGGACTCCATCCGTGAAAGACGAACAATGATTGGTACCCGTTGGCTAAATCAATGAAATAATCTCTTGCACTACGAACCGGGCCTACTACTTCGGGCATCTCACTTTGATATATTGCTATTAGACGAGTAATATCCCCTTCGGCAAGTACTTCGTATACAATATCCGCTTTATGCAATCCAGATTGTGGCCTTGCTTTAATGTCATTATTAATGATAACCGCAATCGGTCGATCATTTTTTACTTCTTCATATCCAACTCCAGTTAATGGCGCTGGAATTCCGATTGTTTCAGATTCCTCCACTATCTCTTCCTTCGGCTCTTCTATGTTTTGTACTGGTGGTTCTTCTTGAACTACTTCCTTCGATTCACAACCAACTAAAATGAATAGAAAAGCCGAAACTAGTAAGCATAATTTTTTTATCACAACGAACACACCTTTTCCTTTTTCTCACTTTAACATTTTAACGCATTATTGACGGAAAAAGTACTGTTTTATTCATTACATCGTAGATTCCTCTTGGTGTAATACGAATATAAGGTAAATGAGTGGACGATAAAAATAGTAAAGTATAAATTGGATCAGTAAAAGAATAACCTCTTGCAAATAGTTCAGACCTCATATTTTCCTCTTCAACTATAAGCTCTTCTAAATTCTTTTGGGACATTACACCATCTAACGGTAGAGGAATTTCTGTTATTACTTCTCCGTTTTCCACGAGCACCATTCCGCCGCCGAGTTCTTTCATTCGACTAAATGCTACGATCATATCGTTTTTATTCTTCCCGATAATAACAATATCACCAGTATTAGAATAAGAACTTACTAACCCACCTATACCTCTATCAAAACCTTGAATAATCGTATTTATTCTCCACTTGCCATGGCGGTCCATCAGCATTAAAAATGACTGATCGTCGTCTATTGCTAGCTCTTCTCCTGATACGTCCACTAGAACAGAATACGGTTTTAATATTACATCGTTTACCATTGATAATCCAAGTGCCATAGAGAATTGTAAATCATCCATACATAAGTCCCAATCTAGGTTCAACTTCGATAAACCTAACATATCCCAATTTACTTGTGCAAACGCACTTTCTACTAGTTTTCCTTCTTTTTTGACCCATTTTCCATTTGCCAAAACTGCTATAGGAGTTGGATTATTTATATCTGTTAAAATATTTAAGTTAGCAATGCGTCCTGTTGAAGCGCTTCCATGAATATGCTCCACTTTAAAATGTTTGGCCGCATTAAACGAAGCCATTTTATACGCATTGATAGGATCTATCCCTTGCTCTAAAGCGATTGCAATTAATCGATTAATAATTCCACCTTGGTAAAAGCTCGGCGGTGAACCATCTGTCGTAAAAAACGCCTGATCGTAGTAATGAAAGTCCGATTGCTCCAACTCTTCTAAAATAGTTGGTAAATCCGGGCGAATAGAGGAGTACCTTAACGGTGTTGTGTACCCTTGTAATATTCGTTTTTTCACATCACTTCCGGTCATCGCTTCATGGTCACTATCTACCCCAAGTAACTTCATTTTTACTAATGTTTTTTCTGATGCACCTGGCAAATGCCCTTCAATCGGCTTATTTCTTCTTTTCGCTTCTTGCATCCAATGAAGAATAATGTCATCTCCCGCTACTACTTTCGGCCAACATGTTAGTTCTCCACCTTGTATAACCGTTTCATGATCTAGCCAGCTTTTTATATTACTTGTTGTAAAAACCTCTTCTTCATTTCGAATTTCTGTTTGTGCATCAAACCGGCACCACCAGTACATTGTAACAGGGCTTTTTTTCATTTCATCCAAAAAAGTAAACGCTTTCTTTTTTGTCAAATGTAAAGCTAGCATTAAATTATCATTTACAATTGTAGTTGTTCCAGATTGAGATGCATATTGTGCAAAAGAATGGGGATTATATAACTGAAATGGGTGCACATGCGGTTCGATATATCCAGGAACGATAAAAAATGAAGAACAGTCGACTATTTCCGTTCCTTTCGTTTCGGAAGGAAGCTCATCACCTACATATACAATTCGATCTTCATAAACCCATATATTTGCCTTTAACCACGCGTTAACATGCACATTTAAATATGTAGCGTTTTGAAGAACAATTGTAGGCGGTATATCGCCATTTATGACAGAAACATGTTCACGTAGTTTTTTACTTTTCCATCTATATTGAAAATTAGCCATGCTGACCCCTCACTTACTAAAGGTATATTACAGTGTAAAGTACATGTTATGTACAAAATTATTGTAATATAACCACTTTTCCTAATCGTACCATATTCTATTGCCTTTCGCATTATAGAATAAGCATTTTTCTAAATTTTTTAACAAAAAGGAGAGATTGTTTTGCGACCGAATATCGGAATCATTAATGCTTTAATCCGTATTACTTGCGGATTCACTGTACTAGCATGGGTAACAAGTAAATTAGTAAAAAGACCTTTCCGTGATTCATATTTAGTTGTAGCCTTTTTAGCTGCGATGAAAATCGGAGAAGGAATTTTACGTTACTGCCCATTAACAGCCCTTTATGATCGTTACCAGGACGATTATGACTATGAATATGATTACGAAGATGATGATTTCGATGTAGCTGTTGACTATGATACAGACGAAGGCGAAGCTTATAATCCTTCGTAGTAAAGAAAAGAGGAGCTTTAAAGCTCCTCTTAAATCAATTAATAATAAGGATGTGATTTTATGGTTGAATATTTAACAGACATGTCATTTGTTTTAGCTACAGCAATTGGTGGTATTGTTGCTCTTTTATATATTTTTATTAAGAAAAAGCGTGTTGAATAGCTTTATTACCGATATCAGTTCGATTGAACAGGTTATCACATTGAACTTTTTCCAGTTGTTCGTATGCTTTTTGCTGCGCTTTCACTAACTCTTCCCCTTCAGCGGCAACGAGGAGTACTCTTCCACCATTTGTGACTGTTTTCCCCTCTATTTCTGCTGTACCAGCGTGAAAGACGTATCCTTCGACATTGGATAACCCATTAATTTCATGTCCTTTTTCGTACGCATCTGGATAGCCTTTCGCTGCCATGACTACCCCTAGAACATGTTTATCGGACCATTTTAATTCCATTTCCTTTTTATCTAGCACTTCTACAACAACTTCTGCTAAATCATTTTCCAATCTAGGTAAAACAACTTGCGTTTCTGGGTCACCGAATCGTGCATTAAATTCAATCACTTTCGGACCATCTTTCGTTAACATTAATCCTGCATATAAAATTCCACAAAAGCTTCTTCCCTCTTTTACGAGTCCAGATGCAGTAGGATATAGTACAGTTTTTATTGATTCTTTTACAACATTTTCAGCTATTTGAGGAACTGGCGAATATGCACCCATTCCACCAGTGTTAGGTCCTTGATCTCCGTCAAAAGCACGTTTATGGTCTTGCGCTATAACCATCGGGTAAACAGCCTCTCCATTAACGAAAGCCATTAATGAAAATTCTTCACCTTCCAAATACTCTTCAATGACTACTTGACTACTTGCTTCCCCGAATTTTGACTCTACCATCATTTCATGGACAGCCGCTAATGCCTCTTCCTTCGTCATCGCCACTACTACTCCTTTACCAGCAGCAAGTCCATTCGCCTTAATGACGATTGGTGCACCATGTTTTTCAATATAATTAATGGCATCTGAAGCATTTTCGAAAGTTGCCGATATTGCAGTCGGGATATCGTACTTTTCCATTATATATTTCGCATAGCTTTTACTTCCTTCAATAAAAGCAGCTTCCTTAGTTGGGCCGAATACTCGTAAATCCTCTTTTTGAAATGCATCTACTACACCAGCTAATAGTGGCGCCTCAGGACCAACAATTGTTAGATCAATACGTTCTTCTTTGGCAAAATTAACAAGTGCGTTGATGTCCATTTCATCAATCGGGACACATGTAGCTATTTCTCTCATACCGACGTTACCAGGGGCAACAAATAACCGAGTTACTGATGGACTTTCCGACAGTTTCCATGCAATGGCGTGTTCACGACCACCTTTACCAATGACAAGTACTTTCATTTCAGGCAACCCCCAATTAGTATTTTAAAATAATTAATGTTTAAAATGACGTACTCCAGTTAACACCATCGCAATTCCGTATTCGTCTGCTTTTTTAATCGAATCTTCATCACGAATCGAACCACCAGGTTGAATAATAGCTGTTACACCTGCCTTTGCCGCTGCCTCTACCGTATCATCCATTGGGAAGAATGCATCTGATCCTAGTGCGGAACCTTCAGCTAATTTTCCAGCTTGATGTAAAGCAATATTAGCTGCACCAACACGGTTCATTTGCCCTGCACCAATTCCTACTGTGCGTTTATCTTTTGCTAGCACAATTGCATTGGATTTCACATGCTTTACTACTTGCCAAGCTAATTTTAAGTCTTGCCACTCTGCATCCGTCGGCTGACGTTTTGTCGGAATAGAAATAGTTGCATCTTCTAACGTGTACGTATCTTCATCTTGTACTAGTAATCCACCACGAACGGAAGTAAATCGCGTTTCAATTGCTGTCTCCGTTTCGATAGGTAGTGTTAACAAGCGTATATTTTTCTTTTTCGTTAAAATTTGTTCCGCTTCTTCCGTAAACGAAGGCGCAATGATGATTTCTAAAAATATTTCATGTAAACGTTGTGCTGTTTCCTCGTCTACTTCTGTGTTGAACGCAACGATTCCACCAAAAATTGAAACAGGGTCTGCCTCATACGCTCTTACAAACGCCTCATAAGTAGTTACTCCTACACCAACTCCACAAGGATTCATATGCTTTACCGCTACTACTGCTGGCTCCGTAAAATCTTTAATAATTTGAAGTGCAGCTTCAGCGTCATTAATATTGTTGTACGAAAGCTCTTTACCATGAAGCTGTGTTGCGGAAGCAATGGAATTATCTGCACGTAATGGTGCTTCATAAAAAGCTGCTTTTTGATGTGGATTTTCTCCATATCGTAAATCTTGTTTTTTCTCATACGTTACTGTAAAGGATTCTGGAAATGTTTCGTTTACACTTTCTGTTAAATAATTTGAAATCATCGCGTCATAGGCTGCTGTATGACGGAAAACTTTTGCTGCTAATCTTTGACGCGTTTCCTTGTTAACGCTGCCGTTTTCTTTTAGTTCACCTAATACTGTTTCATAGTCTGTCGGATCTACTACAACAGTTACACTTTCATGATTTTTTGCTGAAGCGCGTAGCATCGTTGGACCACCAATATCGATGTTTTCAATAGCATCCTCGAATGTTGTTCCTTCTTTTGCGATTGTTTCTTTAAATGGATATAAGTTGACAACTACGATATCAATCGGTGTAATGTTATGCTCATTAAGCTGTTGTTGATGGTTCTCGTCCGCTCTTCTCGCTAACAAACCGCCATGTATATTCGGATGTAATGTTTTAACTCGCCCATCTAATATTTCAGGGAATCCCGTAACTTCAGAAATGCTAATAACATTTACACCATTTTCTTGTAATACTTTTTTTGTACCACCTGTCGATATAACTTCTACTCCTAGCTCGACTAATTGTTGTACAAATGGAACGATCCCTTCTTTGTTGGAAACACTAACAATTGCTCTCATCTTTTCGTTAAACTCCTCTCAGTGTGTAAAATATTTTGCAAAGTTTTTGGATAAAGCTCATGTTCTAACTGTTGTATACGTTGTTGTAACGTTTCTCTCGTATCAAATGGTAAAATCTCTACTTCCCCTTGAGCGATAATCGGGCCAGTATCCATCCCTTCATCAACAAAATGAATCGTAACACCCGTTTTACCAACTCCTTCTTTTAATGCTTGCCCTACTGCATCAAGACCTGGAAAGTCTGGAAGTAACGACGGATGTACGTTTACAATTTTTTTAGGGTAGGCTGATAATAATGTCGCCCCTATTAATCTCATATATCCCGCTAACACAATCCACTCAATATTATGCGCACGTAATTCATGTAAAATGGCATTCTCGAAAGCTACCTTTGATTCATATTCTTTTGGTGAAAAAACAAACGTTGGAATGTTTTCTTCGTTTGCTCGCTCTACTACTTTAGCATCCTGTTTATCACAAACAAGCAAGGTAGGAACAGCTTCAAGGCTACCGTTGCGACAAGCCTCGACAATTGCTCGAAAGTTAGAACCACTTCCTGAGGCAAAAATTGCCATTTTTATCATCGCACTTCTCCTCCACCAAATACAATGCCCTCTCCTTCTTTTACACGTCCAATAATATAAGCCTTTTCTCCATGTTCTTCTAAAATATGAATGGTGTCACTTACTATCTCCTCATCTACCGCTAGCACCATGCCGACTCCCATATTAAAAATGTTAAACATCTCTTTTTTGTCTAAGTTTCCAGCCTGCTGAAGTAAGTCAAAGATAGGTGGGATTGGCCATGATCCATAGTCTACTTCTGCTTGGAGCCCTTCTGGTAGCATACGTGGAATATTTTCAATAAAACCACCACCTGTAATATGTGCCATCCCATTTACCTCGTATTTTTTCAACACTTCTAAAATTGGCTTAACGTAAATGCGTGTTGGCGTTAGTAATTCTTCTCCTAGCGACTTAGTGAATCCTTCATACGTTTTATCTAATGCTAGATTACTATTCTCAAAAACTATCTTTCTTACTAGCGAGTACCCATTACTATGAATACCACTTGAAGATAGACCTATTAATACATTTCCAGGTCGAATCTTTTCTCCCGTAATAAGCCTTTCCTTTTCCACGACTCCGACTGTAAATCCAGCAAGATCATATTCTTGCTCAGCATACATACCAGGCATTTCTGCCGTTTCCCCACCAACTAGGCCACAACCAGCTTGCTCACACCCAGAGGCAATCCCTTTCACTATTTGTTCTAGTTTTTCAGGATTCGCTTTGCCACAAGCAATATAATCTAAGAAAAATAACGGCTCAGCCCCTTGCACTACAACATCATTGACACACATCGCAACTGCATCCATTCCAATTGTATCGTGCTTATCTAGCATAAAAGCAAGCATTAACTTCGTTCCAACCCCGTCCGTTCCTGATACTAATACCGGGTTTTTCACATCCATTGATGATAAATCGAACAATCCACCAAAACCACCAAGACCACCCATTACACCTGGCCTTACTGTTTTCGCAACATGTTTTTTCATACGAGTAACTGCCTCATAGCCTGCTTCTATATCTACTCCAGCTTGTTTGTATGCATTTGCCATATGTGTCCCTCCAATTGATTGAAAATCTATTCTACTTTGTTATTAAAATTGTTACGGTTATACAGAGGAAATTGAGAAAGCAACGTTTCCGCTGCTTTCCTAACTTTTATGTCGTTTAACACTTTTCGTGTGGTAGTACTGTATCCGGATATATTTCAGTTGGGTATTTACCAGTAAAGCATGCCATACATTGTCCACGAGTTTCTCCATCGTATGAGCGACCAATGGCATCTAACATACCAGTCTCACTTAAAAATGCTAACGAATCGGCACCAATCATTTGGCGAATTTCTTCAACAGAGTGAGCAGAAGCAATAAGCTCCTCGTGTGTGGAAGTGTCGATTCCGTAAAAGCACGGATTTTTCATCGGCGGCGAGCTTATTCGTACGTGTACTTCTTTTGCTCCTGCCTCTTTTAACATTTGGATGATACGTCGACTCGTCGTTCCCCGGACAATCGAGTCATCCACCATAACCACTCTTTTTCCTTCTACCACTCCACGTACAGGTGAGAGTTTCATTTTCACCCCTTGTTCACGTAGAGTTTGGGATGGTTGGATGAATGTACGTCCAACATAACGGTTTTTAATTAATCCAAGTTCGTACGGTAGTTCTGCCCATTCTGCATATCCTATCGCCGCAGAAATACTGGAATCTGGAACACCTGTAACAACATCTGCATCAACTGGTGCTTCCATTGCTAATTGCTTTCCTAAATTTTTTCGTGCGGTATGAACATTAATTCCGTTAATATTGCTATCTGGACGAGAAAAATAAATATATTCCATACTACAAATAGCTCGTTGAGTATGAAGTGAAAAACGTTCAAAGTGTAAGCCTTCATCATTAATAATGAGCAATTCTCCTGGCTCCACGTCACGCAAGTATGTTGCACCAATAATATCAAACGCGCACGTTTCTGAAGCAACAACGTAAGCATCGCCTAACATTCCTAATGAAAGTGGGCGTAATCCGTTTGGATCTAACGCGACCATCATTTCTGTTTCTGTCATTATAAGAAAGGCATATGCACCTTTTAATAGTGATAGGGCATTTTTCACTTTATCTTTAAAAAGTGGGTAGCCGCTACGTTTAATTAAATGTGCTAACACTTCTGTATCGGAACTAGTTTGTAAAATACTTCCTTGTCCTTCTAACTGATATTTCAACGCGTTTGCATTTACTAAATTTCCGTTATGTGCGAGAGCAATACTACCAGTTTGCGAATGGAAGAGAAGTGGCTGGACATTTTCAAAGCCACCCCCGCCTGCTGTTGCATAGCGAACATGACCTATCGCCGCTCGACCATGTAACTCCTGCAGTTTTCCTCCAGCAAATACTTCGTTTACGAGACCTTCCCCTTTTACACAAGATAGCTTTTCTCCATCAGAAACTACTATTCCAGCTCCTTCTTGACCTCGATGCTGGAGACTATGCAATCCGTAATACGTTACTTGTGCACTTTCAGGGTGTCCCCAAATACCGAACACTCCACATTCTTCATTTAAGCCTCTGATTTCAGTAAGCATGGGATAGCCCCTTTCCAAGCTGCTGTCATTTCGTTTGAAGTAAGGCGTAAAACTTCTTCCTCTCCAGCTTGAATAGATAAATTACTATCGTTTGTTACGCTACCTATTTCCGTCGCATCTACTAATGCTAAAAATGCCTCACGATGTTCTGGTTTTACAGAAACGATGTAACGTGATTGAGTTTCACTAAATAGAGCTGTTGTTACATCACCTTGAACTCGAATCTCTGCTCCTACATGTTCATTTCCCATTACACTTTCAGCAACCGCTACTGCTAAACCACCTTCAGAAATATCGTGAGCTGATTGTACATAACCGCTACGAATTGCGGCTAACAATTCTGCTTGTCTTTTCATCTCAACGTTAAGATCAATGGAAGGTGGTGCACCAAAGATTTTGCCATTTTGTAATTTTTGAAGCTCACTTCCGCCAAACTCAGGCTTCGTTTCCCCAATCATAAAAATGATATCTCCAGCCTCTTTAAAAGATTGTGTTGTCACATATTCAACATCTTCAATTAAACCAACCATACCAACTACTGGTGTTGGATAAACTGCTACACCGTTCGTTTCGTTATATAGAGATACGTTTCCACCAATAACAGGTGTTTGTAATTCACGACATGCATCGCTCATTCCATCTACAGCTTTTTCTAACTGCCAAAAAATTTCTGGTTTTTCCGGATTTCCGAAGTTTAAGCAATCTGTAATCGCAAGTGGACGAGCACCAGAACATACTAGATTACGTGCAGCTTCTGCAACAGCAATTTTTCCACCAACTTCAGGATCTAAATATAAGTAGCGAGAGTTACAGTCTGTTGTCATCGCTAATGCTTTTTCTGTCCCACGAATTCGTACTACTGCTGCATCTGATCCTGGGCAAACAACTGTGTTTGTTCTTACTTGATAATCGTATTGATCATATACCCACTCTTTACTAGCAATAGTTGGTTGTTGTAGTAGTTCCATTAACGTTTCCCCATAGTTCGAAACAGTTGGAATTTCTACTTCCATCTCTTGAAAATCTCTATAATAAGCAGGTTCACTAGAAGGCTTATTGTATACAGGGGCATCCTCTGCTAAGGCGTCTACTGGAACATCCGCAATTACTGTCCCGTTATGCATTAAACGCAACTGTTTATCATCTGTTACAACACCAATCGCAACCGCTTCTAAGTCATACTTTTCAACAATTTTTTGTGCTTCATGCTCACGACCTTTTTCTACGACAATTAACATGCGCTCTTGTGACTCAGAAAGCATCATCTCATAGCCAGTCATACCTGTTTCACGTTGAGGTACTAAATCTAAGTTCATTTCAATTCCAGAGCCTGCTTTTGAAGCCATTTCTGCAGATGAGCTCGTTAATCCAGCAGCTCCCATATCTTGAATTCCGACAAGGCCGTCCCATTTCACTATTTCTAGACATGCTTCTAATAATAATTTTTCCATGAATGGGTCACCAACTTGAACAGCTGGTCGTTTTTCTTCAGAAGCTTCTGATAGTTCTTCTGATGCAAAGGTCGCTCCGTGAATACCGTCACGTCCTGTTTTTGCTCCAACATACATGACTGTGTTTCCGACACCTTTTGCTTGCCCTTTTTTTATATCTTCATGGTTAATGATACCAACACACATAGCATTTACTAACGGATTTCCTTCATAGGAAGGATCAAATTGGACCTCTCCCCCAACAGTTGGAATACCGATACAATTTCCGTAGCCAGCTATACCTGCCACCACTTCTTCAAACAAATACTTTACTCGTGGGTTTGTCAGCTCCCCGAATCTTAAAGAGTTTAATAGAGCGATAGGACGCGCTCCCATTGAAAATACATCACGAATAATTCCACCTACACCAGTTGCAGCACCTTGATACGGTTCAATGGCAGAAGGATGGTTATGACTTTCAATTTTAAAAACTACTGCTTGGTTATCACCGATATCAACGATTCCCGCTCCTTCACCAGGACCTTGTAAAACGTGTGGCCCTTCTGTTGGGAACTTGCGTAACACAGGCTTTGAATTTTTATAACTACAATGTTCTGACCACATGACGGAAAATAGGCCTGTTTCTGTGTAGTTTGGTAAGCGACCAAGAATATTCTCTATCATAGAGAACTCTTCATCACTCAATCCCATTTCTCTATATATTTTTTCATCTTTAATTTTTATTGGATTTGGCTCAAGAAGTAACGACATATGTTTCCCTCCAGTTTCGGACAATGGATTTAAATAATTTCAATCCGTCTGCACTACCTAAAAGCTCACTAACAGCACGTTCAGGATGTGGCATCATACCTAATACATTTCCTTTTTCATTGACAATTCCAGCAATAGAATCTAAACTTCCGTTCGGATTGTCACCTGCATAACGAAACACAATTTGATTATTCTCTCTTAACGTTGCAAGCGTTGCTTCATCACAATAGTAATTTCCTTCACCATGAGCGATTGGAATCATTATTTCTTCTCCATTTTCGTACTCACTCGTAAACATCGTTTTATCGTTTTCTACGCGAAGAGGAACCGTTCTGCATATGAACTTTAACCCTTTATTTCTTTGCATAGCACCTGGTAAAAGTCCAGACTCTAATAAAATTTGGAATCCGTTACAAACACCTAATACTGGCTTACCTTGTTCTGCAGCTTTTACCACTTCATTCATAACGTTTGAAAATCTTGCAATCGCTCCAGAGCGTAAGTAATCTCCGTAAGAAAAACCACCAGGAAGTAAGATGCCATCGTATTCATCTAAATTAGTAGCATCATGCCAAACGTACTCTACCTCTTGTCCTAGTTCATCTTTAATCGCATGAAACATATCTACATCACAGTTAGAACCAGGAAACACGATTACTGCAAATTTCATGAAGGAACAACCTCCTCCACCTCATAACGATAATCTTCAATAACAGTATTAGCTAACAGCTTTTCACACATTTCTTTTACTAGTACATCTAAGTCGCGCTCTGACTTTGCAATTGTTAATTCTAAATATTTTCCAATACGAACATCTTCTACTTCATTGTAAGAAAGAGAATGAAGTGAGCTTTTTACTGCTGTTCCTTGTGGATCTAAAACACTTTCCCTTAACGTAACGAAAACTTTTACTTTATACATGAGCGTTGCCTCCGATTCGGTGTAGTATTTGTTCATATGCTTTTGTTAAATTGCCTAAATCACGACGAAACACATCTTTATCTAGCTTTTCATTCGTATGTTTATCCCATAGTCGACAAGTATCAGGAGAAATTTCATCCGCAAGAACGATATTCCCATCCAATGTCTTTCCAAACTCTAACTTAAAATCTATTAATCTAATATCTTTTTGTTCGAAAAAGTCAGATAAAAATAAGTTCACTTTTCCTGCAAGCACTTTTAATTCAGCTACTTCTTCAGGAGTAGCTAATTCAAGCAAGGCAATATGGTCCTCTGTAATTAACGGGTCACCTAATTCATCATCCTTATAATAAAACTCTACGATTGGCTTCTTTAAAGGTAGACCTTCTTCTATACCTAAACGCTTCGCCATACTGCCTGCTGTTACGTTTCTTACTACAACTTCTAAAGGGATGATCGTTACTTTTTTTACAAGTTGTTCTGTCTCAGAAAGCTGCTGAACAAAGTGATTTTCTACTCCAGCTTTTTGAAGCTCGGAAAATAGGAAACTAGTAATAAGATTATTTAATCTACCTTTCCCTTCAATACTTGCTTTCTTTTCTCCATTAAAGGCTGTCGCGCTATTTTTATATTCTAACCAAACGATAGTATCATCATTTGTTGCATATACTTTTTTCGCCTTACCTTCATACATTAGATCCAATTTTTGAATGTCCATGAAGATCGCCCCAATCTTTCTATTTGGGGGAGCAAAGTCCCCCACCTTTTTATAGTCCTAATCTCGTGAAAATCGTATCCACATGCTGTAAATGGTAGTTGTAATCAAAGCAGTCTTCAATCTGAGCCGCAGTTAAACGGGATGTGATTTTCCCTTCGCCTTCTACAAGTTGACGAAAAGCTACTTGTTTTTCCCATGCTTCCATCGCTTTCGGTTGAACCGTATCATATGCTTCTTCACGGCTCATGCCAGTATCGATAAGCGCTAATAGAACACGTTGCGAATAAATTAGTCCTAACGTACGGTCCATATTACGCTTCATATTATCTGGAAACACCGTTAAATTTTTCACGATATTGCCGAAACGATTTAACATGTAATTTAAAGCAATTGTCGCATCCGGAAGAATGATTCTTTCTGCGGATGAATGAGAAATATCACGTTCATGCCATAACGGTACATTTTCATAGGCAGTCATCATATACCCACGAATGACACGTGCTAGCCCAGTCATATTCTCAGATCCAATTGGGTTCCGTTTATGTGGCATCGCTGAGGAACCTTTCTGTCCTTTTGCGAAAAACTCTTCTACTTCACGAGTCTCACTCTTTTGTAAACCGCGAATTTCAACGGCAAACTTTTCTATTGAAGAAGCAATTAATGCTAATGTGCTCATATAGTGAGCGTGTCGATCGCGTTGTAATGTTTGAGTTGAAATAGGTGCTGCTTGTAAACCTAATTTTTCACACACATATTGCTCTACGAAAGGGTCGATGTTGGCGTATGTTCCAACCGCTCCAGAAATCTTTCCGAATTCAATTCCGGCAGAAGCTTGCTTAAAACGCTCAACATTACGCTTCATTTCTTCATACCAAAGCGCTAACTTAAGACCAAAAGTAGTAGGCTCCGCATGTACTCCGTGCGTTCTTCCCATCATCACGGTATATTTATGTTCTTGTGCTTTTTCCTTTAATATCGCGACAAACCGTTCCAAGTCTTGAAGAAGTATGGTGTTTGCTTGTTTGACTAAATAAGATAATGCTGTATCAACAACGTCTGTTGAAGTTAATCCGTAATGCACCCATTTTTTCTCGTCTCCTAGCGTTTCCGATACTGCTCTCGTAAAAGCAACAACGTCATGACGAGTTTCTTCTTCAATCTCATAAATTCGATTTATATCGAAAGACGCTTTTTCACGCAAAATTTTCACGTCTTCTTTCGGGATTTCCCCTAATTCTGCCCATGCTTCACATGCTAGGATTTCTACTTCTAACCAAGCTTTGAATTTATTTTCATCTGTCCAAATAGCAGCCATTTCTGGTCTTGAGTAACGTTCGATCATCGTTGACTTCCTCCGTTCTTATACTTCGACTGTAAGCTCGTTTGCTTTTTTCAAAGCAATTTCAACTGTATCACTTACGATATTTAAATGCCCCATTTTTCTCTTCTCTTTTTTCTCTTCTTTTCCATATAGATGTAGCTTTCCGTCGCGGTTTTGTTCAAAAAAAGCAATTCCTGCATCCATATTTTCTCCTAATAGGTTTACCATCACGACGGAATTCCATAATGTTGTTTTTCCAAGAGGTAAGCCACATATTGCTCGAACGTGCTGTTCAAATTGGGATGTTTCACATGCATCTATTGAAAAATGCCCTGAATTATGCGGTCGAGGCGCCAATTCATTAATGAAAATCGTTTCTTCATTTAGTACGAACATCTCAACAGCTAACGTCCCAATTAGGCCAACATGCTCGGCTAGATTGGTTGCCGCTTCTATCGCTTGTTTCTTTAATTGTTGTGAAACTCTAGCAGGTACAATCGTTTGGTGTAAAATATTGTCCTTATGAATGTTTTCCGCCACTGGAAACACGTCCGTTTCACCGTTAGTACCTCTTGTTACGACGACTGAAATTTCCTTTTCGAACGAAATCCATTTTTCTAACACGCATTCTCCATGTGCTAAAAGCGCTGTTGCCTTTTCTATATCGTTTTCACTCTTAATAACTACTTGACCTTTCCCGTCATAACCAAAGCGACAAGTTTTTAATACTGCTGGTAATCCTAATTCTTCAATTGCTTCGTTTAATTGAGCTTTATCGACAACTTGTTTATACGGTGCTACGTCAAGCCCTGCTTTTTTAATCATTTTTTTTTCATGTACACGATGCTGTGTTTGCTTTAACACGTTGCTTCCTTGTGGAAGATAGGCATTTTCTTCTAACCAAAGAAGAGTTTCATAGTTTATATTTTCAAACTCGTACGTAATTACGTCCGAAACTTTAGCTAACTTTTGGATGCTTTCTAAATCATCAAACGAGGCAGTAATTTCGATATCCGCTATTTGACCACATGGAGAATTAGGCGTAGGGTCCAATACTGCAATGGAATAGCCCATCGCTCGTGCTGATAACGCCATCATTCTACCTAATTGTCCACCGCCGATAATACCAATTGTTTGTGGGGGTAAAATTGATTTATACAAGGTCTTCACTGCTTTCTAACACTTTTTGTTTTGTCATTTCACGTCTAGTTTCTAAACGAGTAGCTACTTCATCGTTAAAACTTCCAATTATTTGAGCAGCTAGTAGTCCAGCATTTGTAGCACCAGCTTTCCCGATAGCAACCGTTGCAACCGGAACTCCACCTGGCATTTGTACAATTGATAATAATGAATCTAGTCCGTTTAGAGCTTTTGATTGAACAGGAACTCCGATAACAGGAAGTGTTGTTTTCGCTGCAACCATTCCAGGTAAATGCGCTGCCCCTCCAGCACCTGCAATGATTACTTTTAAACCTCGAGTTCTTGCTGTTTCTGCATAGGAAAACATTAAATCTGGTGTTCGGTGAGCTGATACAACTTTTTTCTCGTATACTATTTGTAATTCATCTAAAACCTCACAACTATGCTTCATCGTTTCCCAATCTGACGTACTCCCCATGATCACACCTACTTGTGCACTCATTCTCTCGCTCCTTTTCTATAAACAAAAAAGTTTTACTGTTAAATTATGAGAAAATAATAAAAGCCCAGATAGACTCCTTCCAACAATAAGGGAAAGAAAGTCTACCTGAGCATATTTTAATAAAAAAATAGCGCCAAGCAGCCATCTGAAAAAAGATAGCTCTCTCCCTCATAGTCCAACTTTTTACGGAAGTCGGGTAGAAACTTATGGGCCATATTCCCAAGATTATATGAGGTACGTATAACTATTCTAACTTCTAACACTATCTTAACAGGGGTTATCTAACACTGTCAATGTTATTTTCGAACGATGCTACACTTTTTGTATTTAATGTTCGTGTTTTCGCGCATTTATCCTTCTGGATTCATTAAACGTCCTTCAAAAACAATTTTTCTTCCACATGGTTCTACTTCTTTTTTACCATTTCTCTCGACTTCTTGAAAAATTGGTTCCTCCATCCGCCTTGTCGGTATATACCCCTCACTTTTCATCCGATCAAGACATTGATCAATCGTTTCATTTTCCATTACTACAAAATTTTGTTTTCCTTTTGTTTTTTTCGCCATTCTTTAATTTTCCTTTCTTTCACTGCCTTCACCCAAAATCCGCCGTGAATGGTTTTCGGTTCGTATGCTATAATAAATGCTTTCGGATCTAGTTCTTTAATTAAATGATACAAACTAATTTCATATTTTCTAGGTGTTAATATTTGAAGGGCCATTCGATCTCCTTCCAAGCCGTTAGCTTGCCAGTTCGTAACACCATATCCTTTTTCACGCAACTGCTTAGGTAAGTCTTTATCATATTCCTTTGTAATAACGTTAACTGTAATATAACCAAGTGCAAGTTTTTCTTCTATTTTCATTCCAACTATTACACCCAAACCGTATCCAAGTGCGTACGCTATTAAATTTTGAATTTGATTTAAATTATCCAACACTAACCCTAAACCAACAACATATATAACTACTTCAATTGTACTAATAAGTGCTGCTAAATATCTTTGACCTTTTAATGTTAAAATCATTCTAATTGTAAAGAAAGATACGTATACAACATTAATAATAATGATAATTGCTACCATTATAAAACTATTTTCTAACATTGCTGTCCCTCCATTTCAAACGGGTATAAATGTTTATTTTACGAGAATGACTAGGCTGCTGTAAATATGATAGGCAATATTTTAGAAATAAATATATAGAAATGGTATCTTGGTAAACGTATCGTTTCACTAAGGTATATAATAACATCAGCAATGTCGGTTTAAGTATCCTTTAGTGGTACTATTCCCATAGTAACAGATAGGAATGTAAGTAATTTACTATTTTCGCTTTATTAGTTTTTTTCTTCGCGAAAATCGTTTGCATTATGTTTATAAATATTGCCGCTAGATTTCCCTCTTAAACACCCTATTATATTAGAAACAACTCCCCCTATAGGCACATGACCTCCCTTTTTGCATAAGTTATAGGTAGAAATGTAAATAAAGGGAGGATAAATGATGATGATGAACAATAACCCTTTTAAGCAGTTAGGTGATTGGCGCAAAAACTTTGATCAGTTTTTCGGTGATGAATTTTGGAATGGCTTTGAACCGATGATTCAAAATATGCAAACACAAACAAACCTATATCGGAACGAAAACGAAATTGTTTGTATAATGGCTTTACCTGGACTAGAAAAGCCCGATGAGGTAGAAGTTTTTATTCACCCACAACATATTGAAGTAAAAGGTCATATACGCTTACCTATTGAAAATTTAGAACTCGTTGAGGAAGGTATTTTTCAAGGGGACTTTGAACGCAAAATCGAGCTTCCTTTTCCTGTTAGAGAGGATAAAGTAGAAGCTACGTACGAAAACGGCTTATTGTTTATACATCTTCATCGGCATATACCGAATAATACGAAACGTAAAATTATGATCCAAAACGGTGTTCAAACAAACAAAACGATGAACACTTCGAACGAGTAATAATCGTTCGATTTTTTTTATTGAAATTAAATGAACGCAATATCTTACATAAACGTCCTATAATAGATTAAAGTTTAGAAGCTATGTAAATAGATAACATGAGGAGAGGTGAGGCATGTAGATGGAAAAAGAAGAAGAAATACAACTTGTTGAGAAAGCAAAACGCGGCGATGACAACGCCTTCTCCCAGCTTTATGAGCAATACTACCCTTTTTTATACAAATATCTGTTAAAACTAACGTTACACGAAGATTTAAGTAAAGACTTGGCACAAGATACGATGCTGAAGTGTTATAAACATTTACATGCCTTTAACGGAGATAGTAAATTTTCATCTTGGATGATTTCCATCGCTTCTCGAGCATATATTGATTCTTTGCGAAAAAAAAGACGAGAAAACAATTGGCTTCAACAAGTAAAAACCTCTCTCTCCCGTCAGCTTTCGTGGGCCTCTAAAACGAAAGGGATGGAGTGGAGCCATCACTTTTTAGACTTTAATAAGCTAGAAGCCGATATACGCGTCCCAATTTTATTACGACACTATTACGGTTATTCTTACGAAGAGATTGGCAAAATGCTAGGCATTAAAGCAGGTACAGTTAAATCTCGCGTTCATAACGGAATTAAACTAATTAGAAAGGAGTGGACAGAGAATGAGTAATCATCAAGATCAAGATGTAATAAAAGCTTTACAAAAAGATTGGAACAATATTGATGAACTGGCTGGAGAGCAACACCTATCACATTATGCCATTCAACAACAAGTTCAACTATTTCAACAGAAAAGAAAAAAAGCATTTTATAAAGAATTGACCTTTTTCATTATGATTGCCATTTTCATATTAAGTCTTTTCCTTACTACTATTTCCAAAGGGATGCAAATCGCATTTTATATTCAGCTTCTTGCAGCAATTATCGGGCCAGTTGTTTACTTTTTTCTTTTACGTCGTGAGGAAAGGAAGGCATGGCGATGACAGAAGAAAAAATAATTATCCTAATTCTCTTATCGCCCATTTTATTCATTCAAAGTATTTTTCTTTTCATTGATGCAAAAAAGCGAAATAGTTATGCATGGTTTTGGGGTTTATGGGGATTAATACAGTTTCCACTTCCATCTATTTTATATTGGTTTTTTGTTATAAGACCACAAAATAAACAACAAAGAAAGGGTGCATCTAAATGGAAGAGTTAATGCAAATCAACTGGGCTATTATTGCTCCTATATTCGTACTACAGCTTATTTTAATGGTTTTTGCACTAATTAGTTGCTTACGTCAAGACGAAACGAACGGGCCAAAATGGTTATGGGTACTAGTTATTATTTTTATCAACATCTTAGGTCCGATTCTTTATTTTGTTATTGGCAAAAAGAATAATTAAGGAGAAAAAAGGATGCTTGTACAAGTAAAAGACTTACAAAAAGACTTTAATGCACATACCGCGGTAAAAAAAGTATCGTTTACGATTGAAAAAGGAAATTGCATTGCCCTCCTTGGTCCAAATGGAGCAGGCAAAACGACAACATTACAAATGTTAGCCGGATTACTAAGTTCCACTAGTGGATCCATCCAATTCACAGAATTACAGGGTAAAGATTATCGTCTAAAAATTGGGTTCCTTCCACAACACCCTTCCTTTTTTAACTGGATGACACCAGTACAATTTTTGCAGTTTGCTGGTGAACTTTCAAACATTCGTAAACAGGAATTAAAAGATAAAATTGAAGAGGTATTGCAATTCGTCTCTTTAAGTGATGTAAAAAAGAAACGAATCGGTGGATTTTCTGGTGGAATGAAACAACGTCTCGGATTAGCTCAAGCATTGCTCCATGACCCAGAATTACTCATATTAGACGAACCAGTATCCGCTTTAGACCCAGCTGGCCGTCGAGATGTATTAACACTTATCCATCAGTTAAAAGAACGTATGACGATTTTATTTTCTACTCACGTTTTACATGATGCTGAACAGGTATGCGATAAAGTTATTATGTTAAAGAACGGGGAAATAAAATGGGATGGAACGTTAGATGAATTAAGAAAAGCCTTTGCCACTTCCGCAGTAAAAATTCAAACCGAAGAACCATTAGAAGGCAAATTGAATTTAGCAAATGTCGAGAACATTCATTTCAACACAAAAAATAGTGCAACACTCTATCCGAATGCAGCTCTCGACTCCAATAAACTATTATCTACCCTTATAGAAAATGGTTTAACGATTCATCGTTTTGAAAAAGTCCAGGATTCTTTAGAGGATGCCTACATGAAGGTGATGGAACAATGAAAAATCTATTTATACTATGGAAAAAAGAAATGATAGAAAATGGCCAAAATGGGAAATGGATTTGGCTTCCAATTGCCATCACTTTAATAGGGATTTCACAACCAATTACAAGTTACTATATGCCACAGATTATTGAAATGGCAGGAAATTTACCAGAAGGAGCGTCTATTGTTTTGCCGACCCCCTCTGGCGGTGAAGTGTTAGCTGGAACCCTCTCTCAAATTGGTACAGTTGGAACATTGTTATTTGTTTTAGCAATAATGGGTGTCATCTCAAACGAACGAGCCAACGGATCAATTACGATGGTTATGGTGCGTCCCGTCACACCTTTACAATACGTTGCAAGTAAATGGATTGGACAGCTTTTAATTACACTAACTTCCTTCTTACTGAGCTATTTTCTAACTTGGTATTATACAAATCTTTTATTTTCCTCTGTAAGCTGGCAAGCAGCTCTCGGCAGTTTCGCCATTTATAGCCTATGGATTGTGTTAATCGTTTCGTTTTCTATTTGGATGGGCACTCTATTAAAAGGAAATGGAGCTATTGCAGCAGTTAGTATCTCCTTTTTAGGAATATTAAGCTTGCTAACTAGTCTCTTCCCACGGTTTATGAAATGGAGCCCAGGTAATTTGCGTGAACATGCAACTGTTCTATTAATAGAACAACCTGCTCAAGACCACCTAGTGCTAACGTTAGTTGTTACCATTTTACTCTGTAGCCTCTTTTTCGGATTAGCGGTCACTAGCTTTAAGAGGTTAGAACGATTTTAATGCTTTAATCAGAAACGGATAGAATGAATCTATCCGTTTTTTGCATTTCCGGAAATTGCTCGGTAATATTTCTGTTTCGAAGTCAGATTAAGAAATAAAAGAAAACCTGTTAATAGTAACGTTATAAAAGCCCCACTCACAACTGTAAATTTAATAGATACAAATTGAGCAGTTATCCCAAAAACAGATGTAACTACAATAATGAGGAAGGCTTCCACAAATCCGTAAAGACTTCCAATTCTCCCCATTACCTCCACAGGAATATTATTTTGATAAAAAGTTTGGAAACCCGTATTAGCAAACGCACTTGCAAATGCTAACAAGAATACCCCAATCGATGCGACACTAAAACTTGTTGAAAAAGAAAAAATGATATAGCCGAGTGCAACTACAACTGAACCACCCCCTATCATAAAAGGAATCGATAATTTTTTCGTAAATAAAACATTAATTAATGCTCCTATTAAAATACCTGCTCCTGCAATACTTACGAGAAATCCGTACTCACTATCTGATAAAAGGATTACTTCTTTTGAAAAAGCTACCTCTAATGAATCAATTGCTGTTTGCATTACGATAAATGCACTAAATAAGAAATAAATAGTCATAACATACAAGTGATTTTTACTAAACTGGAAAACTACATTCCAGTCAGTTTTGAATAAATGAAAAGAAAGCTTCTCTGTATTTTCTTCTTTTTCATTTTCTAAATTTGGCATGAACATTGTTATTATCGCCGAAAAGAAAAAAGCTACTGCATTAATATAAATAGCTAAAACAGGTGTTCCAACTAAAAATAATACCCCTGTAATTGCTGGCCCTAAAAAAAATGCTCCTGACCCTAACAAGCTTCTCCAAGAGTTAAACTTTTGACGTTGATTAACCGGAATTAATCTCGTAATATAATTCGTCGATGTTGGGCCGTAAATAGAAGAAGCCATATTAATGAAAAAGACTAAAATGTATATAATCCATAACAGGGATGAAAAGTACGCTAAACAAAGTATTAGAGCCCCTTGGATTATATCTAACAGTACCATTAAATACTTTTTATTCGTCCGGTCAATTACGCTCCCACTCCACAAATTTGTAAATACCGTTGCTAACGGTCTGATAAGATAAAGTGCAGTGACAGCAAGTGCTGAACTAGTCATATTAAACACTAAAACATTAAGAGCAATAAAATAAACCCACATGCCTAAATTGGATATTCCAATTCCGAATAACAAAATAACAGGATACTTCCACGATGATATTTTACTAATATTCCTCATAGGTACCTCCCGCAAATGATTTTTTACAAAAGCAAAAAATCCCACCCCCAAGACTTTTTTGTCTTGGGGGCGAGATTGTATCATCGCGGTGCCACCCCTATTTTATTAATATGTCACCTTTTAAGGTACTGCAGATTCATAACTGCCTATACCTTGGCTCTTTAACGGGAGCTCCCGTCACACCATCCCTAAAAAGTTCCGATATGCTGCTCAGAGGCTTGCTTCAATAAAATTGTCCTTACTCCTTTTCAGCAACCGGAGCTCTCTGGAAAAGACCCTTTTATGTACTCTTCTCTTCATCGCCATTGTTATTATTTTTAACATCTTATCATTATTGGATTTTCATGTAAATAAGGAAATATTTTCTCTCTTGATTATACATACGTTTTTAGGAATAATTATTCAAAAATATATAAGTTGATGATACACTTATTAAAAATAAATAAAAGGAAGTCTATCTTTATGCTTAATACATCTAACGACAATATTGTCCAAACAACTACTAAATTCCCATATCGCTTTGAGGATTTAGAAAGAATCGCAAAACATACTCTAGCCGAAAACGTATTTAGTTACATTTATTCAGGAGCTAGTGCTGAAAATACGTTACAGAAAAACAACTCTACTTTTCATAAATATAATATGATTCCTCGCTTGCTTAGAGATGTGTCAAAAATAGATATGTCCATAAACCTATTCGGCAAACAGTTACCAACCCCTCTTATTTTAGCACCTGTTGGCGTTCTTAAAATGGTTAATGAAATGGGAGATCTTGCTGTAGTAAAGGCAGCCGAAACATTCAACCTACCGTTTATTCAAAGTACTGTTTCTAGTTTTTCAATAGAAGAGGTTAGCCAAGCAAGTAGTAATCCTAAGTGGTTTCAATTATACTGGTCCAAAAATTTGGACGTTACATTTAATATGGTCAATCGCGCTGAGCAAGCAGGTTATGAAGCGATAGTATTAACGATTGATACCGTTACACTTGGCTGGAGAGAGTCCGACTTACATCACGGCTTTTCCCCACTTGCTAATGGATACGGACAAGGAATATGGGAATCCGACACAGCTTTTTTATCCAGTTTAAGGGATGGAAGTCAAAACGCTATGATCGAAGGAATTATCGATAATATTAATTTCCCATCGTTGCAATGGCAACACATTGTTGAATTAAAAAAGCGAACCCACCTTCCAATCATATTAAAAGGAATACTCCATCCTGATGATGCTCTTCTTGCACTTCAATACGGTGTTGACGGAATAATTGTTTCTAATCATGGTGGAAGGCAGTTAGATGGAATCATTCCTAGCATAAATGCTCTACCAGCTATCGTAAAAGCAATTGACGGTAAGATTCCTGTTCTTTTTGATAGCGGGATACGTAGAGGCAATGATGCTCTAAAAGCTATTGCTTTAGGAGCCGATGCAGTATTAATTGGAAGACCATTCGTTTATAGTTTAGCAATCGGTGGAGAAGAGGGCGTTCGCCAATTTTTAAGTAATTTCATTCAAGACTTCCAAACAAATATGATACTTACTGGTGTCTGTTCCATAAAAGAAGCAAAAGAAATTCATATCGTTCGAGAGTAACTTATCATAATGCAATTTCGATGCTGAAATTGCATTTTTTTATGCACTTTAAAATGCTTATATGATTATATTGCAATATAGTAGGTGAGGGAGATGGTTATTATTTCAATTACAGTAAAGAAGGCACAGCCTCAAGATTACTCCTCTATCTCTTTAATTGCGAATGAGGTACATGAAAAACATGTAAATGCTTTACCTCATATTTTTTATACAGTTAAAAATGCATTACCAAAAATATATTTTGAAGAACTAATTGAAAACCCGATGTGCGAAATATTAGTGGCTAAAGAAGGAGAAGATGTAGTTGGATTCGCTATAATTGAAATAATGGAATCACCACCCATTCCAACCTACACATATAGAAAGATCTCGTTTATTAACAATATCGCAATAAAAAAAGAATACTCCAGAAAAGGGATTGGTGATACCTTATTTAAAGAATGTACAAATTGGTCCAAAATTCATGGAGCCTCTGCAATCGAATTGAATGTATGGGAGTTTAATCAAGATGCTATAGCATTTTATAGAAAGCTAGGTATGGAATATGCTAGTAGGAAAATGTACATTCCTTTGGCTGATTAGCATTCATTATAGAATATTGCATAACACTTTATGTAAAGGGATTTTAATGTGGATTGTTATTGGTTTTTTGCTCAGATAAGAATAGAATAGAACAGTCGCTTGAGGTCCACAGGTCTTCCCTTAAGGGGATTCTCCTTAAAGTTCTTATTTTATTGATTTCGTAAAATATAATTCTATATAAAGTTCAAAAGCACAGGCGCTTCGTTCAGGCCCGTACAAACTGGACTGTTACGGTTGTGATAAAGGAAACACGGCGACGGAGGAGCCGATGTTGACTTATCGTACTTCGGATAAGGGAAGTTTGATAGGGCCTAAGCGCCGGAGCTAGACACAAAAGCGGAGGCGGCTCGTTCTGGCCCGACAAGCATAAGGCAGGCGCTGCAGGTGGACGCTCTTTGTCCACCGGAAGTGACTGACTTATGTCTCGAGGGCCAAGCCGCCGGAGCTAGACACAAAAGCGGAGGCGGCTCGTTCTGGCCCGACAAGCATAAGGCAGGCGCTGCAGGTGGACGCTCTTTGTCCACCGGAAGTGACTGACTTATGTCTCGAGGGCCAAGCCGCCGGAGCTAGACACAAAAGCGGAGGCGGCTCGTTCTGGCCCGACAAGCATAAGGCAGGCGCTGCAGGTGGACGCTCTTTGTCCACCGGAAGTGACTGACTTATGTCTCGAGGGCCAAGCCGCCGGAGCTAGAAGTAGCAACACAAAGTTAGTAGTTATCTACAACTTTCCACTTTTATAATTTCCTAAACGACAAAAAAAGCCCAGCGCCTAATTACGCTGAACCTTTTCTGTATGCCTGGCGACGTCCTACTCTCACAGGGGGACAGCCCCCAACTACCATCGGCGCTGAAGAGCTTAACTTCCGTGTTCGGTATGGGAACGGGTGTGACCTCTTCGCCTTCATCACCAGACATATTTAGTTGAAAGAATTGTTCTTTCAAAACTAGATAATATATTTTCATCAAGATTGTTCGTATCGTTCATTTACATTGGTTAAGTCCTCGATCGATTAGTATTCGTCAGCTACACGTGTCGCCACGCTTCCACCTCGAACCTATCAACCTGATCATCTTTCAGGGATCTTACTAGCTTGCGCTAAAGGAAATCTCATCTTGAGGGGGGCTTCATGCTTAGATGCTTTCAGCACTTATCCCGTCCGCACGTAGCTACCCAGCTATGCCTTTGGCAAGACAACTGGTACACCAGCGGTGCGTCCATCCCGGTCCT